>JAUWMD010000283.1 GCA_030613345.1 Candidatus Krumholzibacteriota bacterium | reverse complement strand
GCTGACATATCGTCCGCGGCGCGTCTTTCTGTTTTCAATCCGATTTCAAAATGCTAGGCCCGCCGCAGGGAATTCTGTGACTGGAATAGGCTATGACTGAAATAAAACTGTACAACACCAAGACCCGCACGAAAGAGGACTTCGTGCCGATCGACCCTACGAACGTGCGCATGTATGTCTGTGGCCCGACGGTCTATGACCGCGCCCACATCGGCAACGCGCGCCCTGTGGTGGTGTTTGATACTTTGTTCCGGTTGCTCCGCCACGTTTATGGTCACTATGCGGTCCGTTATGTGCGCAATTTCACCGACGTTGACGACAAGATCATATCAAAGGCGAACGACGAGGGCGTCGATTTCACGGTAGTAGCTCAGAGAAACATCGACGAGTATTTCAGGTTCGCGGGCGAACTGAATATCCTGCCGGCTGACATCTATCCCAGGGCCACGGAGCACATCGACGACATCATCGCGCTCATTTCGAAGCTCGAGAAGCGCGGGTACGCCTACAAGGGCGGCAGTGACGTCTACTACCGGGTGAGGAAATTCCCCGTGTACGGGAAACTCTCGGGCAGGGTAATAGACGACCTGCGGTCCGGCTCGAGGGTCGAGGTCAGCGAGCAGAAGGAGGATCCCCTCGATTTCACACTCTGGAAGGGTGCCAGGGAGGGGGAGCCCGCGTGGGACTCCCCGTGGGGCCCCGGACGTCCCGGGTGGCACATCGAGTGCTCGGCGATGTCGATGAAGTACCTCGGTGACACCCTCGACATGCACGGTGGAGGGATGGACCTCATCTTCCCTCACCACGAGAACGAGATTGCGCAGAGCGAGGCGGCGACGGGAAGAGAGTACGTTAAATACTGGATGCACAACGGCCTGCTTAACCTCAGCGGCGAGAAGATGTCGAAATCGACGGGACATTTCTTTCTTATCGAGGACATACGGAAGGAGTTTTCCGGCGAGGTGGTGAGGTTCTACTTCCTCTCGACCCATTTCAGGAGCAACAGTGAGTTCGGGCGCGAGAGGCTTGCGGAGGCAGCCGCCGGATTCGAGCGCATCCGTGAATTCTGCGTCAGGCTCGACGAGGCTCGCGCCGCCGCCGCTGGTGGAGGAGGACGAAGCGAAAGGATCGATGGCCTCGCCCGGCAGGTCCGGGATGATTTTCTCGCCTCGATGGATGACGATTTCAACAGCGCCGAGGCGACAGGCCACATCTTTCGCCTGATCCGCGAAGTAAACACGATAACCGGCGGAGATCCGGCAAGGCTGGCGGAATCACCCGCGTCGCTCGATCGCCTGCTCGGCGACCTCGAGACGTACGATTCGATACTCGGGCTGTTCGCCGATGGTCTCCCGAAGGCCGGAGGCGACGTCCCCGAAGAGATCATGCAGATGGTAATGGAGAGGGAAGAGGCGAGGAAGTCGAAGAACTGGGCCGGGGCGGACGAGCTGCGCGACAGCGTTCTCGAGGCCGGATTCATAATAGAGGACAGGCCGGAAGGGCCGAGGGTCAGTCGTTCGAAGAGCTGACCGGCAGGAGGCCGCCCTTCGGCATCAGCAGGGCCCAGAGCAGGATCGGCAGGAAGAAGTTCGTCGTCAGGTTGAGAAACTCCGTGCCAGTCCATAGCTGCTCGCTGCGGGTGAAGGCGCTGAGGAACATGAAAAAGACGGTGATGATATTGACCGCCGTCAGGATGAGCACGCCGATCAGCGCGGGCCTGGCCCTCTCCTTCCACGGGACCCCGGTCACAGCGATTACCAGTGAAAGAAAGACGACCGGGTTGAGAGAGATCTCCTCTTTGACCTGCAGGGTCCGCTCCACGCTGAGCGTGTTTCCCGTCAGGGCTACGAGAGGTTTCGCTCCCCACGCCACTATCAGCGTGTAGAACTTCCCGATAAGCAGCCACACAGTGTAGAGGACCAGCGACACGAACACGAACCGTACGAAGAAGACCAGGATCTTCTTTATTCCGGGCCTTCTTTCTCTCTCTTCCGTCATATTCGAGTTACCCGGCCTGGCGCGGTTTGACTATCTTCGCCATCCAGAATATCAAGAGCAGGAGCATGAAGATGACGAAGCTGACCTGCCAGAGATACCCGTGGAAGAAACCGAACAGTTCTCTCCTGTGATAAAGCACGAGTGAGACGACAACCATCCGTACGAGGTTGAGGAGAAGGATGGAAGGTATGCCGATCAGCAGCCCGGTGATCTTTTCCCTTATCCGCGAGGGATATGCTCCGATGATCGAATAGAAGATGATGGTCGTGTAGAGCCCCGTGCACTCCGCGATCACGATGAGCCGTTCCCCTCCATGGTCTGTGTGAAATGTGAAGGTGGAGTCGATACGGGTGAACAGATATCCGAGCCTGTCGAGGCACCAGTCGAGCGTCCTGGCGACGAGCAGCTGCATTCCAGTTTCTATTCCGGGGATTCTCTTGGTCAATAAATAGGAAAAAAGCCAGAGGGCAAAGAAGAGAATCAGGAATACGATAAAATCCCTGCGGAAGGATCTTGAACTCCTCCGCGCCTCTCCAGTTTGACCTTCTGGCTTCTTTCCGTGGCCCATCCGTTACTTGTCAATACCTCACAATATCATTGGCAATGCGGTTCTAGGCTTTGCTTACGGCATGCCTCTTCATGATGACCGCGGCGGCGAGGATCATGGCAAGAACCAGGATCGTCACGACCGGAGCAGTGAAGAGAGGTACTTGTGTGGGCTCGACCACGTGGATCGCCTGTACGCACGTATCGTAGGTCTCACCTGTAGCAACGTCCCAGGCGATGATCGTCAGGGTGTCCCAGGTGCAGGCAATGGCCGCACCGGCATCGACTTGACCATAAACATCGGCGCATTCACCAGGACCTACACCACTAACCGTTCCGGTCTGGCTGAGCGCAGCGCCTACGTTTCCGAGGCTGGTGATCAGGTAGTTATAATCGCCAACGCCCGCGCAGAGGTCACCGTTACAGATCGAGAACGGGATGTAAGCTGTGGTCACGCCCTCTTCGACAAAGTACAGGGTATCCTGGAAGATCTGC
>JAUWMD010000142.1 GCA_030613345.1 Candidatus Krumholzibacteriota bacterium | reverse complement strand
AACGAGCGTCGCATAGAGCGAGTTCCGCAGATACCTGTTGTACCCCGCCTTGAATTTCTGGTTTTCAATAGCGACAACGGCCACGAAGGCCCCCTTTTCCGATTATCTACTATTCTTCACCGACTGAGACGAATGTCACGTTCACGGCGTTTGCTTCCTTCAGCTGATCCATGATACGGGAGACCAGTTCGTATTTAGTCCGCCTGTCGATGTTGAAGGCTACGATGAGGCTCCTGTTCTCCTCGAATCGTTTCGATACCACGGCGTCGATCAACTCGACCTCTACCAGCTTGTCGTTGATGCTGACCCTGCTGAACCGGTCGGCCCAGATGTTCATGAGCCTCTCCCGATCGAGCTCCGAGCCCGTTTCGGCCCGAGGCAGGGAGATCGGAAGTCCCTCTTCCATCTTGAAGATCGTCGTGACCATGAAGAAGATCAACAAGAGGAAGATAATATCAGCCATCGACCCCGTCGGAATCGTACTCTGAACACCCTGTTTCTTTGTAATCTTCAAGGCGTCTCTCCTCTGTTAACCGCTCTTCATCGTCCTCAGCGATATCCTCTCGGCGTTGGCGAGCCTCAGCTCGTCGAGGATGTCGATCATCACGGCATATTCGGCGTCTGGATGCGTCTCGATGACGACGACCAGCTTGGGGTTGGCCAGGAGCTTGTTCTCGACGATCAGCCTTAAATCACTGACCATTACCGGTCCCGTACCCCTGATGACGATCGATCCGTTGGCAAACGCCTGGATCGTAAGAACGTTGTCCCTCTTCAGCTTTACCGACTTGGACTGCTGCCCCGGAAGGGCCATCGGCAGTCCCCTCTCGACCGCGAACATCGTGCTCACCAGAAAGAAGATGAGCAGAAGGAAGTTGATGTCCGACATCGAGGCGGTACTGAATTCGGGGGTAACCTTGCTTTTCTTCTTGATCATTTTCTGCTACTCCGGACCGGTTACTGGCCCATACCCATCTCTATGAGCTCGTTGACGAGCTCGGCCGAGGCTTCCTCCATCTCGAGAACGAATCTGTCGATCTGTGAAACGAAGTACGAATGGCCGATACTCGCCGGAATGGCGATAATAAGACCGGTCGCCGTGGTGATGAGCGCCTCCTCGATACCGGAAGCCACCACCTTCGCACTGACCTGCTCGGCCGCCGCGATAGCGGCGAACGCGCTGATCATTCCGGATACCGTTCCGAGGAACCCGAGGAGGGGAGCGACCTGCGCGACGGTAGCGATCGCAACCAGTCCCCTCTCGAGGAACGAGGTCTCGATACTGCCCGCCGTTTCGATAGCCTCTTTCACTGCGTCGGGACCGCGGCCCGCCCGGAGCAGGCCGGAGTGGAGCACCGCGGCGATCGGACCCCTCGTCCTCTCGCAGACGCGCATCGCTCCGTCTATGCCTTCCGAACGTATCGCCGAAAGCACTTCGGACATCAGCCTTCTGATGTTGACGCGGGCTCGCGCCAGGGTGACGGCCCTCTCGATGATAAAGACGACGCCGATTATCGACGCGATAAGAAGGGCGTGCATGAAGTTTCCGCCCTGTGTGTACTTCTCACCGATACCACTGTGCTTGAGGTTGTATAGAACGACGCCGAGCCTCTTCCTCTCTGCCATGTCCCTGACAGCCTTTGCGACCACCATCGAATCTTTCTTTGCGGTGGCCAGTGAATCGGTCTCGGCCTGGACGGTGAATTCAGGCTCAACGGTCTCCTCGACTTCCTGGGCCACGACGGCGATGGAAGCGAATGCGACGAGGAGAACCGATATGAGAAGAATCGACCTGACCGAAGAGTTTGTCTTTACCATGACCATGCGACGCTCTCCTTTGGGGATAAACAGTACCTATGGCGTACTTTCGTTCAGTTACGGATTTTCCGTTGAAATGGTCGAGAGGCTCAATCTACGCGACCGGGCCGGAAGAATTGTCCGTGAAACACGCAAAACAGCCCGTATCAGCCTCTTAACTGCTGTAAAATACTTTATGGGAACCCCCTTGTCAACGAAAAATTCTCGTGGCCTGTTCCGGCATTCTCTATTGGCGTCATTACTCCACAAACGACGTGCCGAAACCCTCGATTTCCTCGGAAGTACCTACCAGCACGTAGTTTCCGATACCGTCCTTGTCGACGAACAGATACCTCATACCGGCCTTACCCATCATTATCCTGTCCTTTTCGAGCAGCGGATCGCCCCGCATCGTGTACATCCACAGCTCGTACCCCCCCGTATCCATCCCGCCCCCCCTGTAGGGCCGCTGAACATTGCTCGCCGTTTCCTTTATCATCGCGTAATCGGTGCCCGGGCCCTTGTAGGTGCTGTGGATGATCACCTTGTACTTGTCCTCCAGCTTGCCGAGCGTCTCGTTCAGATCGATCCTGTTGAAGGGAACACTTTCCGATATGATCTCGTCCGGCGGGCCAAGTTTGATATAGAGCTGTCCCCGGACTGTAAGCGCTCCCCTCGTACCGCCGCCGGCAAAATTCGCGTCGGCGTACCTTACGCGGTTCTGGAATATTTCGTAAAGTTCGTTTGTCGCCGTATGCGGAGTCGGGTCGATCTTCTTCCAGTAGGCGGTCAGCACCCGTTCCTGCTCGCCGATACTCATCATGCGGAACTCGGTGAATTCGGAATCCTGAAAGAGGACTCTTCCCTCGACCAGGACGTCTCTGCGCGGCTTCTGCCAGTTGAGCAACTGCCACGCGACGCTGAATTCCTTCGCCGACGTGGCTCTCAGCACACCACCGTGGAGTACCTCCACCCTGGCCATGTAGTTGCCCGCCGACCAGGTGTTGACGTCGAACGATCCGAAGATCAGTATCCTGCCGTTCTTTACCGAAATGAGGCCGCTCTTCGAGTCAACCGTCTCTCCCTTCGAATCGAGGACGGACAGGTAGACGCCGACCGAATCGGGGATGTCTCCGTCCGGCATCAGGCCGCTTGCAAAAAACGACAGGGTATCGTTCTTCAGCCCGTAGATCTGCATTGGATTGGGAACGTATCGCCCACCGCTCTCGCGGCTCCAGATCAGCACCGGATCGCTGAGGGCCACGCGGTCCTGGGAGAAGCCGGCGATCTCTATCTCGAAATCCTTTATTTCCGAATAGTAATGCTTGCGCTTGACCAGGCCCATGAGTGATTTTTTTCTGCGCTGGAGGTCCTCGACCCGGACATCGATCGTGTAGCTCCCCGGATCGACGGAACTGGAATCGGACATGTAGATGAATCCTGAAAGATCATCGACCAGGGGTTTCGTGTCGCGTTGATCCCTGATCACGAGGCCCTTCTCGTGGATCTTCTCGTCACCACGCATAAGCACGAGGGTCACCTTCACCGCGGCCTCGAACGATCCGTCCTGTTCCTTGTAGTGGATCTCCTTGACGGGGATGGCGATCTGGAAGAGCCCGAGGGTCCTGCCGTTCTCCAGGGGAAGGGCGGAGGTGTCGAGAAAGAACTCGAAATCACCTTCCCCCCTTGCAATCTGCCCTGCTGCTGCCGGCGCCAGCAACAACAAGGCGATTATTGTCATCAGCGTAATGTTTCGCGTCTCTCTCATAACAGGCCGGGCCTCAGACGGCCCGGCACCCTCCCCTCAGCCTAGTAACTGAAATTGAGAGTGAAGCGGTGAGCCTGTCCGAGGTAACTAAGGTCCTCCCAAGCATAATCGAAACCGATATCGGAAGTCTGGCTCGTGTCGAAGTTGAATCCGACACCCCACGCGAGACCCTGTGTATCGTAACCAATGTTGTATCCGGAACGCAGGAAGAAGAACTTGTTGAATCCGTACTCTAACCCTACGTTCATCCTCTCCTTATTGTCGGAAGGATGGGCGAACTCTCCGGAGACGAGCAGAGCATGCGCGCCTCTCCTGTAGGCATCCATGCTGAGACCCACCTTGAAAAGGGTCGGCATCTTCGAGGCCCGGTCGTCGAAGTCGACTTCTGAGCCGAGACTCTGGATCATCATGCCGAGTTTCATACCCTGGATACCGATCCGGTAGATGAGGCCGAAGTCGAACGCCATCGTCTGGACACTCTTATCGGCCAGGCCCATATGGATAAAATGGCCCGTGATACCGGCGGAGAACCTGTCGGTGAACCACATCGCGTACGACAGACCGAAGGACATGTCGCCGGCGTCGAAGTACCGGTTCGTCCCATTGGGCATATAGATCGTACGCTCCAGCTGCGGATCCATCGTCAGGGCCCTCGCGCTGATCCCCCAGGTTCCCGGAAGATACGGAGTGGTAAACGTCGCACCGACGAAATATATATCGATGTCGGCCGGCCATATGACCGAATTGAGAGTCACCTGTGTCCTTGTCTGAGCGACCATACCGGCCGGGTTCCAGTAGATCGCGGTAGCGCCGTCTGCAACCGCCGTATACGCGCTACCCATCCCTGCCGCCCTCGCCGAGACGCCGATCTTCAGAAACGGGGCCGCGAACGTGCCCACCTTTTCGAACGGCTTGGTCCCGCCGTAAGCGATGCCGGGCGCCAGCATCATCACCACGACCAACCGGAGAAACACCTTGCGAAACATTACCAGACCTCCTGAAATTGATCTCACTGTCATTTATCTGATAACCACGAACTTTCCGATAGTCCTGTTGAACTTGCCATCGTCCGGCTCCACCGCGAAAATGTAGACGCCGCTGGTCACATTCTGACCGTTGCGGGATACGAGATCCCATCTCAGCGTACCGCGTCCCTCCGAACCATCGTGGTACAGCACCTCGACGAGGTCACCGGAAAGCGTGTATATCCTGACCGTGCTCCTGCATGCGGGCAGGTGCCTGAACTCGACCTTGATGCCGGTCGCGTCGTCCATGTTTGGCTCGAGCGCCCACGGCTCCATTGATTCCGCCGTTGCGGGGTTGGGCACGACGTATACCTCGTCGTCCTGATATTCCTCCGCCGCCTGCGCGTCGGAGAGAGGCACAGTGAACTGGAAGTTCGCCGACGGATCGCCGTACTTGTCGGGCTTGATCGGCGTACCATCGACCAGCAGGTGATCGTAGGCCGTGATGCTGTAAAAATAGTTCATGCCGTTATGCACGTTCCTGTCATCGTACTGATAGTACTGCAGGCCGCCCTCGAAACCAAGGCTGTACCTTGCGAGCGACTCGAGCGTGTCGCACTGGAGATTGTTCAGCCCGGGAGGGCATGGAACCGTATCGAGCGGATAGTACCAGAGGTTCTGCTCGAAGTATGCCATCAACTCGTCCTTGTTGTCGAGGTTCGTCAGAGGCTCGTATTCCCATCCTCCCTCGGATACCGGCATCTTGAACTTGCGATCGGGCAAAACCAGGTTGATCAGATCCCTCTCCTCGAGGAGCTGCCACAGCTCCCTGGCCGGTCCGCTGAGCACCGATGTGCCGAGGGGCCTGTCCCATCCGTCGGCCCTCCAGATCCTGTATCCCTCGAAGTCGAACTCGAGCGTCGAGACGTCCGGGGTGACCTCGCTGAAGTTGTCCCAGAGGAGGACGATTTTGTGGTCGTAGGGCAGGATCCTCATGTTAGGTGGAGGCGGCGCTGAACCTACGAGCCACTTGACGTTATGCTCCTTGCCGTACACACCGGTCTGATAATCCTCGAAGGTCGCATCGCCCTTCGGGCATCGCGTGTCATTCCAGAGATCGAGCTCCTCGAAACAGTCGTTGTTTATCCAGAGGACCTCGCCCTTGGCCGCCGCCAGGAGCTCGAGGTCGTTATCGCACGAATCGGGATCGATCGAACTCACCGGTCCGGGCAGCGGCGTCTCCCTGCCGAGGACTCCCGTCTGGAGGTTGCCGTCGATATCGAACCAGTTGCCCTGGAACGCCATCGTCGCACTCGCCGCAGCTTCGAGCATGCCCTCGAGTTGATAGCCAACGACGAACGCCACCTGTAGCACCATCGTGCTGTCGGGAAGCAGCGCGCGGAAGGGGCCTGTGGCCATCATCATCCTGTAATCGCGCGCCACCTCGCCGGGACGGTCCCTCGCCACCGTATTGTCAGGGCCTACCTTGCTCATCAGCTCGTAACGCTGGAAGTCGTTCGTCGGGTCGCCGCCGCTTTCGTAGGGCTGATCGCCCGAGAAATTCTGGTACGATGTGATACCGACCTTCCTCGGCGCGACGTCGCCGAGCGGATCGATGTCGTGGCCGAGAAAGATTATGCCGAGGTAGCCCTCCGTCAGCCCATCGTCGCCGTCCTTGTCGTAGAAGTAGGCAACTTGCATCCTCACCGGCACCTGTCTTTCGCCCCTCTGTGCGCAGCGGATCCCTTCCTTGTCCTTGCCCTCAGCGGGGGGCCACAAATCAGTGCAGTCGTCCATCCAGTACTGCTCGCGGGTTCGCGGGCCGGCGTCGCCGTCGGCGAAGAAACCTACGTAGAGATCCTCTATGATATCGGTGCCGTAGTTCTTGATCTTGTACTCGATGCCGACGAATTCGTAGAACTGCTCCTCTTCCCACTGGTAGCTCTCCTGCCTCACATGCAGGTGAAGGGGAGTATGCTCGGGGTAGACCTGGATGGCGTTTACCTCGTCATCGATGAACCAGCAGGTAAACATCTGCTTGCTGATTGCTCCGAAATCCTCGTCGATCTTCCCGTCGTCGTCGTCGTCCTCGCCGTTCTGCCAGTCTTCATCCGTTTTTCCGTCCTTGTCGTCGTCGGGGGGGCTCGGGAGCCTCGCTGGGTTCTGGATACCCTCGAACGCGGTGTAGATCTTCGCGTTCGGGAAACTGCTCCCGAGGGGCCTGAACTCTCTATCGTACGCGGCGGTCGAAACAAC
>JAUWMD010000138.1 GCA_030613345.1 Candidatus Krumholzibacteriota bacterium | reverse complement strand
TCCGCCCGCGTCTTCCTTCATTATCCAGCCCTTCGACCGCTCGAGCTCTTTCGATTCTTCGAGGGTATAGTAAGGGCCGATCGGCTTGGTCGGCTTCTGAAAGGCATCGTCCTCTTCGGAGACGACAACCTGCGAGACTATTGAGACCACCTGTCTGTCGATCCCCCTCCGGCTCAGGACGTTCCCCAGTATCTGCTGGATCATGTATCCGATCCCGCCCTGCGAATCGGCTCCGCAGATGTCGAGCGGCATCGGTGGTATCCTGTCCTTCGCCGCCTCGTTTCGCTCGAGGATGTTCCCCACGATCGGGGCGTTTCCATGAGTGATTATCACTCTTCTGCCCGACTCGATAAGGTCGGCCACGTGCTCCATCGAGCTGGCAGTGACTTTTCTCTGCTCTTCTATCGTCCCCGTGCCGCCGGACGGGATTATCGCATTCCCGCCGAGGGCCACCACATCGATTTCACCAGCCAAGAACAACCTCCAGAAACAATTCCCCCCGGCGGAGGAACACCTCCGCCAGGGGTGATCACAGTGAATTCATCTATCAGATGACCTTCTTGATCATCTCGAGTGCCTTCCTGAGGTTCTCCTGCGAGTTGGCGTATGAGAATCTCAGGTACCCTTCCCCGTATTTGCCGAAGCTCGTGCCGCTGAGGCCTGCAACGCCGGCTTCCTCGAGCAGGAATTCCTCGATCTCCTTCGACTTCCGCCCAGTTCCCGTGATGTTCGGGAAGACGTAGAAGGCCCCCTTGGGCCTGAGGCACTTGAAGCCGGGGATCTCGTTCAGGCCGTCGACGATCAGATCCCTTCTCGCCTTGAACTCGGCCATCATCTTTAGCGATTCGTCCTGCGGGCCGGTAAGCGCCTCGACGCCGGCGACCTGCGTGAACGCGGCCGTGCACGAGTTGCTGTTCGTCTGGAGCTTCGAGATCTGCTCAGCCAGCTCGACCGGCATCGCGGCGTAGCCGAGCCTCCAGCCCGTCATGGCATACGTCTTCGAGTGTCCTTCGAGAAGGATCACTCTGTCCCTCACCTCGGGAAAGTCGTATATGCTGACGTGCTTTCCCTCGTAGACCATCTTGCTGTAGACCTCGTCGCTGAGAATCCACACGTCGTGCTTCTCGGCCAGTTCGGCGATCCCCTTCATGTCCTCCGAAGTAAGGACGCCGCCCGTCGGGTTCTGCGGGGAGTTGATGATTATGAGCTTCGTCTTGTCGTTTACCAGTTCGCGCATCTCATTGAGATCGAACGAGAACGCCTTCTCTTCCCTCAGCGGGATCGGCACCGGCTTCGCTCCGACGAAGTTGATGACCGATTCGTAGATCGGGAATCCCGGATTGGGGTAGATGACCTCGTCGCCCTCATCGACCAGAGCAAGGATCGAGAAGAAGAGGATCGGTTTGGCGCCGGGAGTGACGACGATGTTCTCGGGTTTCACCTCGATGCCGCGGTCCTTCGTGAGGAACTCTGCGAAGACCTTGCGGGTATTGGGCATCCCCGGCGAGGGCCCGTAGTGTGTGAATCCGTCGTCGATCGCCTTCTTCGCCGCCTCGCGAATGTTGGCGGGGGTATCGAAATCGGGCTCGCCGATCTCGAGATGGACAATATCGCGGCCCTTGGCTTCCATCGCCCTGGCGCGCGCAAGAACCTCGAAAGCCGTCTCGGTCCCCAACCTGCTCATCCTTTTAGCAAGCATCGCTCCTCCTGTATGAAATAGTTCGATCTCCACGAATACGGTATTATTCTCATACTAATATACGGATATTAGACACAGGGGTTCCGTTTGTCAACAGCAGCAGGGTAAAAAAGCGGTATTTTCCGCTTTTGGAGCGTGCTACCGGAAAATAATTCTGAAATAGGTCTATACACAGGTACTGTCGGGAGGGAAAGAAGTTCCCGGGGAGCCATCCGTAAGAGATTCAGGAAATGATATCGGTCAGTGAGCCGATTCGAGGTATCGCTGGATCTCCCGCCTCACATCTTGGCGAATATTCCCGCCGCGCTCTGTAAGCCTCCGGAGAGTCATCTTGTCGACATATCTGACATGGACGAACTTCCTCAGCAGTGTAAGAGGGATCTTCGACGGACTCATCAGCAGGTTCAGCGGGACTTTCTTGTTCGAGAACCCGGTGAACAGTTCCCTGCGGCTGGCAACGAGCGAGAGGACCCTGAGTGAACGGCATCTCATCGAGATCAGCTCTACTATGCCCGGCTTCGCGCTCACCTTGGGATTGTTGAGAAGCTCGACGAGAAAGCTGTCGTTGTCCATGTAGCAGAGGACAAGGCTCTTGTAGCTCAGCTCCTTGTCGAGTGTTGCGAGCGTCCAGTCGACGTTGATCGGGAGGCCTTCCTCGTCGACGAATGCTCCTCGAGAGATCCTCGCGAGGTCTATCCTGAGGACCTCGCCTTCCAGCTCGAATCCCGAGGAGTCCCTGAGCGCGTCGAGCCTGGTCCCCTTCGGTACCATCGCCTCGATTATCCCGTCACCCGCGCATGTGATGAACTGGTAGAGGCAGCTCGGCAGATCGACGGCGCCGCTGACCTTCCGTATCTCGGGATGCATGTTGAGTGACCTGATCAGTGAAGCACCCGCCTTGAGCTGCGGCCAGGTATGTGTCTGTTTCGCCTGCGTCTCGAACATCTCCGCGAGAAGGGAACCGGCCTCGCTCTCCCGCAGTGAATCGATCACGTTCTTCCAGATATTCTCCAGTCCACGCCGCAGGATAAGCGGATCTGACCGGCTCTTGCCGATCGATTCACTTAGAGCCTGCATCTTGAAGATGTTCTCCTCGCTGAGCGACCCGAGGTAGATCGCTAACGCGGCCCGTCTGTCTGGATCGAGCGATGCGACGATGTCCCTGATCTTCATATCGAGAGCTTCGATCTCGGCCTTCGCCCTCTCGCCTACCGCCTCGTCCCATCTGTCGTCTGCTTCAGCCAGCGCCCTGCGGACGCCCTCGCTCCAGGAACGCCAGGGCCTCTCGGCATCGTACTCGATAGTTTCGGGAAGCTTCTTCGACATCGACAGCAGCATGACCTTTTTACTGAACCATCCCTCCGCCTCGCTTATCTCAGCGTGCGATTCCTTCTTATTCGTGATCCTGTCCATCACCCGGTTGATATTGTGGAAATCGGCCATCCTGCCGATCATCAGCGCTGCCGGCTGAACGGCCAGCATCGAGGCATAGAGCAGTTTTATCCCTGCCGGATCGCCGGATACGGCCATCGAGACGATCGTCAGAAGATCGAGATGCGGAAATTCCGCTATGACAAGGTAAGACGACAGTCCGGAGGCGGCCTCGTAGATGTTTCCATTTTCGGCGATCGCGGCAAGCGTCTTGCGCCGCTGCTCCGCGTCTCGGATCCTCTGGAGCTCCTCGATATGGCCTGAGAACGGCAGCTCCGACGGGATCGAGACGATCCTCCGTCCGGCGGCTTCATGGTCGTAAGAAATAGTCTTCAGAGTTTCCATACCGGTCGAAAACATATGCATGAATAGTTCCAGTTTACTCAAAATACGCTAAATAGCTACGACCAGGCGCATGGCCGACTCGGAAATGCCCTCAGGCCTCCAGAGCAGCCACAGTGAGGCCTTTATTCCACCCGATCCGGCATCCAGTCCCAGTGTGAGGCGGCTTCCATTGCCGTAGAATGTCTTCCACGGGAATTTTCCGCCTCCTGAGGGCTCATAGAGGGAAAATCGTGCATTTCCGCGATACGAACGGTAAACGGCGGCCGATACCGAAAGTCTAGTATGCAGCCGGCGAATGGCCAGGGATGCCCTGGTAGCACACATAAGCCCTTTCCCGCCGTCACTTTCCGGGCGCTTCAACTCCATGACGAGGGACAGGAAGGATGCGGGCCTGCATGAGACGGACAGCGCGAGTCTCTCGGAGGCGTCCGTATCGATATCCCCTCCCGGCGGAAAGGGGACGAGCGCTTCCGATTCTCTCGCGCGCGACGACCAGGAGCACCTTGCCGTCCCCCTTTTCCATCTGATCCCCACCTCGAAGCGCAAGGCTCTGTCGAGAGCCCTGTCTTCTCCGTCGCTGTTTCGCCGCAGTTCTCCCCATGCCGAAACATGCGTCCTCCCGGGAAACCTCCCCCTCAGCGCGATCGATGCCCCGCTGCGCGATCGGCCGGACGCGGTGGAGAGCCCCGGAAACGATGCAAGAAATCCGTCCGAACCGGCGGGGACCGACCACCCGATGATCCCGCAGTCGATGCGCCTGCCGTCGATCGTCAGGCCCCAGGCCGCTGAGACACTCCCTGACGGGGCGGCCGCAGCCTCGAGCATACAGATCCGGCCTCTCGACCTAATCGTGAGGTCGACGCCCGATATCCGGTCTCCCGAGCGCGAACCAGCGTCGATCACCGTAACACCCGCCCTGATCCCGCCGGTTCCCGCATCGATCCTGAGTCCTGATACGTCCCTGCCGTCACGATAGTCCACACCGTCTTTACCGTGACTGGCCGGCCGGCCGGAGACCATCGTCAGTATCACCGGTCCGGCCGCGGCACGGATCGCCGCTCCACGAATAAAAGAGCCATAGAAACCGGTCCATCCCCTTATACCCTTTGGCCGGTAGAGCGGGTGTCTCGACGAGAAGGGATAGGCGAATCTCCTGCCGCTCGAGATGAGACCGATCCCCAGATCGGGAACGAGATCTCCGAGGTCGATCCTCAGGCGACGCATCGGCGCGGCGGTGAGATGAAACGCTTCCCGGGAACTATTCCCCGTCACCCGCAGTCTCCCCGCCCCACGTATGCCTCGAGCCCGCACGCGCATGAAGGCTTCTCTCGTCTCCCTGTTATCATCGGTGTACACATGACAGCCGGCTCCGGCCTCGAGAGCAGGGCCGGATGACGGGATGTCGAGAAACGTCTCGGCAAGATACCGGTCCCTGGAAGGATCGACCCCTTCCGACAGGTCCCGGCCCGCACTCCCCGAACGTCCAGCCGGGGCGCACGAGAGAAGGAGGGGGATTGCCGCCGCTATCGCCGCCCTCCTCATCGGACCGCTCCGATGGAAACGGAATATGTGGCGCCCAGAACGGGATGCAGACTCCATGAAACAGCCGCTCGAGCGGGCCCCCGGAGCATGAATCCTCCCGAGACCTCACCGGTCTCGAGATCGTATCCGGCAAGAAACGACAGCCGGCCTGCGACGCGGACCATCCCTCCAGCTCGAGCAACGTTCTCCCGGCGGCTGCCTCTGCCCAGAGTCAGGACGATGTAAGATCCCCTGCTGCCCACACGGGCGGTCGCATGGGCAGGTCCCTCGTCCGGCCGCGCACCCGCCTCCATCTCGACGACGACAGACGATACTTCCAGCGACACTGAATACCCGGTCGAGAACACTGTTTCCCTGCCGTAACCGGTCACCCTCCGGCTGTTCGCCCGCGCGATGACAGTGATGTGGGAAAAGCCTCCCGGGAGGGCCAGTCCGGCCGATACCTCGAGGCGGTCCCGGGAGTATCCCGATATACCGGTGCGTTCCCAATCAAGGCCGGTCGACCAGAAATTGCGGACGACCGAGACAGATGCAGTCGACTCGCAGAGTCCAGGTATGGAGAACGGATTTGCCGCCGATACCGTCGCAAGTAGATATCCTCCCGTTCCGCCGTCCACTGCGGGATGGTCCCTCCGGGGAAAGATGACACCCCCCATCCCTCTTTCCCATGAATCTGCCGCCCTTGCCCGTCCATGCGCCAGCGCACAGCCGAGCGCCAGGATCAACGTTGCCCGGCCCAGACCGCTACTGTACGCTTTTCCCTTCTGCATACACCACCTCCACCGCCGTTGAATTCCACCACGCAGATATAGAGACCGGTAGCGACCGGTCTTCCTCCCGAATCGCGGCCATCCCAGGCGAAGGATACCGCCGGGGCTCCGAACGGGCCCGACGCGAGCCTCGCTATCTCCCTCCCTTCCATATCGAAGATGCGTGCTCCATACGAGACCTCACCACTACGGGCAGATACGGAGAATTTCACCACGCCGTTGAGCTCCGGACAGAACGGATCGGGCGAGACGGTCATTCCCGCCTTCGGGATACCGGCGATATGGCAGTAGTTCCGCTCACCGGGAGTACCACCGCCAGGCGCCCCGCAGCGGAGCCATATCCCTGCGCTTCCGGCGCTGCACAGCTCCGGAGACAGCCGCTCTATGGAGCGGCCCCTCTCCTCGCCGATCAAAGCTCGATATGAGACGCTCTCGACCGTGGTCCCGTCGTACAGCCGGACAAATATCTCCTCGGCGATACCGTCCCTGTCTCCGTCATTGAGCCTTGGCCACCCGCTCTCGAGCGCCGAGACGATCCCCGTGCAGGAGGGGAAGATCGCGGTTACAGCGTCAGGGTCCTGCGCGAGGACGACGAAGCATCCGGCCTCTATCTCCACACCGTCCCCGATCGATCCCGCTGCGCCCGACCGGTCGGTAACAGACCAGCCAGACAGGTCGACCATTACCGGAGACCTGTTGAACAGTTCGATCCATTCGCCGCCCTCGACCGGCCTGTACATGATCTCACTGATAACGACTTTTCCCGGGGAAGAACTCACGAAGACCGATACGCTGTCGTTCGATCGATTCGTGTCGCCGTCCGCCTCTATCCGTATCTCGAGACTCGAGATCCCTGCAGACAATCCCGGGCAACAGACCCGCACCGCCAGTTCCTCGCCCGCCTTCAGCACCGAACTCAGTTGCCTGCTCCCTGCTACCGTCCGGAAACCTGTCTGTTCACCGGAAACGGTCAGGACAACGCTCCCGGAGAATCCGTCCAAGCCAGTATTCGTCAGGAGTACGGGGATATCGGTCCATTCGGACGGGCAATACACGTGGGGAGGCCCCGCGAACGAGACTGCCAGATCACGGTCATGGAAGTTTCTCAGGCCGGGAGTCGGTGAAGCGCAGACGAAGTCCGTACCTGAATCGCCGGTATCCGTTCCGTCCGGCCGTCGGGAGAGGGATCTGCCCGGAGAACAGCCCGGAC
>JAUWMD010000267.1 GCA_030613345.1 Candidatus Krumholzibacteriota bacterium | reverse complement strand
GGCAAGGCTGGATTCATCACTGGTCTGTATGTCGTCCTCGTGCCTCTCCTCGGCCTCGCCATAGGCAGAATGACCTCCGCCGGGACATGGATCGGCGTACTCCTCGCCGCCGCAGGGCTCTACCTCCTGAGCTTCACCGGTGCCTTTTCGATCTCGAAGGGCGATCTGATCGTCCTCGCCGGGACACTTTTCTGGGCAATACATGTGCTGCTGATAAGTGTGCTGATCCACAGGACCGAAGCGGTGGTGCTCGCAATGATACAGTTTGCCGTCTGTGCGATCCTCAGCTTCGCCGCTGCGTTCCTCTTCGAGGAGATCAAGCTCGCCGGGATACTGGACGCCACCGTTCCCATCCTGTACGGCGGGCTGCTGTCGGTCGGAGTGGCCTATACGCTTCAGGTTATAGCGCAGCGGAAGACCCCGCCCGCCCATGCAGCGATCATACTGAGTCTCGAGACGATCTTCGCCGCCCTCGGCGGATGGATCGTTCTCGGTGAGGTGATCCCCGCGAGAGGGCTCATCGGGTGCACGCTGATGCTTCTGGGAATAATCGTCTCGCAGGTCGGCACGCTCAGAGCCCGAGAAAGCGTATCCCCAGGCCGCTGAACATAATGATCGCGCCGGCGAGCGCGTGAGAATACCTCTCCAGCCCGTCCAGCCTTACCATTTTCACTCCCGCCAGCGGCAGCATCACTGCCGCCAGCATGGTACCGACGGTAACGACTGAAAAGATCGAACCGATGAGGATCACGCTCCCCATGTCGTGTCTGGCGGCGGGATAGATCAGGATCGGTATAAGGGGCTCGCACGGGCCGAGTACGAATATCACGAAGAGGATCCACGGTGTGTAGTTGGGCCGGCCCTTCTCGAGGTGTGGATGGGCGTGCTCGTCGTGATGATCGTGCGAGTGCTCGTGGACGACGCCGCCGAGGTGCTTGTGCTCGTGCCTGTGCGGCTTGTCGAGGATCGCCCTTCGGACTCCCCAGATCAAATAAACGAGCCCGAAGACGATCAGCAGCCAGGCGGCGATCTCGCCGCGGGCTGACTCGAACGCCTCGAGCCTCGAGAGTTGAGTGCCGAGGAAGATCCCGGCGAAGCCGAGGAGTACGGAGCTCAGCACGTGGCCGATCCCGCACAGGACCGTAACGACCGCCGTCTTCGAGTTCGACCAGCGTCCCGCTCTCGCCATCATTATGAAGGGGAGGTAATGGTCCGGGCCGAGCAGGGTATGAAAGAACCCTATCGACGCCGCCGTTACCGCGAGTATCCTGACTTCCTCGGTCATGAAGTCCTTTCCGGTCTTCCGCTTCCAGCCCGTGCACCTTGCTCAGGGAAAATAACCCATCCCATACGATGCTATCAATAGAAAAAATGTGGCACGCCCGTATTACCGAGACCGGTCCTGCATATGTTATTTATTTATCAGGCTATTACGCCCTCTAGCCTTCCTCCTTCTCGATATTGCCGTACCTGTAGACTAGGGCCAGGCCGAGCGTCTGCTTGAAGCGCCCGGCGAGGTCGACGTCCTTGTCGTAGCGGAAATCGACGTAGAGGTTCATGGCGAGGTAGCCGGTGATACCAACCGACAGGTTGTGCTCCCACCTGACATCGGGGGTCTTCCAGTACTCGCTGTTCACCTGGCCGGCTAGATTTTCCGATTCGGAGTTGGCGAGAGCCTGGTAGATGTTGAGCTTGCCGAAGTAGATCAATTTCCCGCCCGAGAAGGGAAAACGATAGTCCGTGTCAAACATAAGGCCCTCGTCATACTGCGTCCGGGTGCTCCTCGAGGAAGTATCGGGATCGAGCACATCCCTGTCGACGGCCTGCCGCGCCGCAAGGCCGAACCGCATCAGCCAGTGCCGGTCCTCCGTCTTGGTCAGGATCTTCGCGATACCGATCGACTCGGTGAACCTCATCGGGTTGACATAGCGATACAGTTCCGAATCGCTCTTGTCATGGAACTGGCTCTCGAAACGGACCGAGCCGTACGGGTCGACTGATTTGTATTTCGTGTACCGGAACACTGTTTCGAAATCGATCTGGTCGTCGGACTTCTCGGGGTGACGCCAGTCGCCCGTTTCCGAGTCCTGGCTGTGCGTCATACCGTACTTGAGCCTCAGCGTGTTCCTGTTGTTCCAGTTCGTCGTGAACTGCTTTGCCGCCATGAGGTTGAAGTTCCCCCCCCCCGGGCTGTTGCCGACCTCCCCCCCCTTCCAGTTGTCGCTGTAGTAGCTCTGGGTAAGCGTGAAATCGGTCTCCATGATGTATTTCCATGACTCGGCCGCGCTCGGCGCCGTGGGGATACCGATCAGCACGGCGGCCAGGACCGCAAAAGTCCCCGGTCTCATAAGCTCTCCTTTCAGGCCTCTCTCAGGCAGTCTCTTCCCTGTAAAGATGGACGTCGGTCTGAGGGAACGGTATCTCGATACTGGCGTCGTCGAACTCCTTCTTGATCTTCTCGGTCAGATCGAATTTGACGGCCCAGTAGTCCTCTTTCTTCACCCACGGACGGAGCACGAAATTGACGCTCGAGTCGGCAAGCTCGGCGACCGCGATCTGGACCGCGGGCTCGGCGAGGATCCGGTCGTCGGCCGATACGATCTTTTTCATGATCTCGTACGCCTTGTCGATCGGCGAACCGTAGCTGATTCCCACGACCATGTCGATCCTGCGCTCGTTGTACCCGGCATAGTTCTTGATGATGTCGCCGTTGATCTTGCTGTTCGGCACGAAGATCTTGACGTTATCCGGTGTGGCGACGATCGTGTTGAACAGCTTGATCTCCTTGACCGTACCAGCCACGCCCGCCACCTCGACGTAATCGCCGACTTTGATCGGACGGAAGACGAGGATCAGGACACCGGCGGCAAAGCTCCCGAGTGAGCCCTGCATGGCGAAACCTATCGCGAAGCCGGCCGCCCCGAGTATCGCGACGAACGAAGCGGTCTGGATCCCGAACTTCGCCAGGCCGGCGAGCACGGTGAAGATCATGATCGTCATGTAGACGAGGCTCCCGACGAATGAGACTATCGCATCGTCGGTCTTCGATTTCTTCAGGATCTTGATAACAATACGCTTGAAGATGCCGGCGGCGATGCGACCGATTATCAGTATCGCGATCGCGGCAACGATCTTCAGGCCGTAGTTTCTGCCGAAATCGAGCAGAAAAGCGGTCCAGTCATCCATGTTCACTCCTCTAAGAGGTTAAAGGATCTAATTACCTGTTCTTCAATGAAACAGGAGGCTGATAATAATTACAATTATGATTCCGTTCAACACATTTCGGCACGATAAAGCCATGCAGAGGCAGAATGATCCGGTTGACACGGTCCGTTGCGATGTTAATATTCATGTATGATTACCGATGCTCGCATACACACGGATCGATCTCGGACACCTGGCGTTTCCT
>JAUWMD010000103.1 GCA_030613345.1 Candidatus Krumholzibacteriota bacterium | reverse complement strand
CACGGAGGCGGTCTCCCTGGGGATCTCATGCCCGGAGAAGGACTGCGACGGACAGATCTCGGAGAGGAAGACCCGCAGAGGAAAGATCTTCTACGGCTGTACCAGATATCCCAAGTGCAAATTCGCCAGCTGGGACAAGCCGGTCGAGCGGGAGTGCCCTGCATGCGGTAACTCCTGGATGCTCGAGAAGACTACCAGCAAGAAGGGGAACTTCCATCGCTGTCCCTCATGCAAACATGAGGTCGCTCCCGAATGAGACGGGTGACCGTCATCGGCGGCGGTCTGGCCGGTTGCGAGGCCGCTCTCCAGTTGGCTTCCCGAAATATCCATGTCAGAATGATCGAGATGAGGCCTGCCGTTGAGACGCCCGCGCACAGGACGTCCCTGCTCGCCGAGCTTGTCTGCAGCAATTCCCTCAAATCTACCGATCCCGTCACTGCCTCCGGCCTTCTCAAGGCCGAGCTGAAAGCCCTCGGATGCAGACTGCTCGAAACGGCCTCCAGATGCGCAGTTCCGGCGGGCCATGCCCTCGCTGTTGACAGGGAGATCTTTGCCTCCGAAGTCACCGCCACAATCGAGCGCTCTGCACTGATAGAAGTAGAGCGCGTGGAGCAGACCGCCCTGCCGGCTGATGGCTGCGCGATCGTCTCCACCGGCCCTCTGACTTCGGACAGCCTGTCCAACTCGATAGAGGAACATTTCGAGGGCGGAAGGCTCTATTTCTACGACGCGATCTCCATATCGGTAGAGGCAGAGAGCATCGACGAGTCGCTCATCTTCCGCGGGTCGCGTTACGGAAAGGGAGGGGACGATTATCTCAACATCCCCCTTACAGAGAAAGGGTATTCCGATCTCGTAAGATTCCTTCTGGAAGCACCCAAAACAGAGAAGCGGGGATTCGAGTCGGGGATGTGTTTCGAAGCGTGCCTGCCGGTAGAGGTGATCGCCTCGCGGGGAGAAGAATCGCTGAGATACGGACCACTGAAGCCGAGGGGACTCACCGATCCCTCGACCGGGAAGGAACCGCACGCCGTGCTGCAACTGCGCCAGGAGAAGCGGGACGGTTCGATGCTCGGCCTCGTAGGATTCCAGACCCGCCTGACGCGTCCCGCGCAGAAGAAGCTCCTTAAGATGTTTCCCGGGCTGGAAGGGGCGAAGATAGCAAGATGGGGAGCGATCCACAGGAACACCTATCTCGACTCTCCACGCCTGCTCGATGATAGACAGATGTCGGCGAGACAGGAGGGGCTCTTTTTCGCCGGACAGCTTGCCGGAGTCGAGGGGTACGTCGAGTCGATCGCGCACGGACTTCTCACGGCCCTCAATGCCGCCGCATATCTCGAGGGGAAGAGATTGCCCCTGCTTCCCGCCGACACGATAACGGGTGCCCTGCAGCGCCATCTCTCCGGCACGGAAAGGGATTTTCAGCCTATGAACGCCAACATGGGACTCCTGCCTCCGGTCAGAGGAAACAGGAGGGAGCGAAAGGCGAAGAAAGCCGAAAGGGCCTTCGCATCCATCGACCGCTATCTTGCCGAAAACAGGACGATTACGGACTGATCCGATTCCAAATAGCTTCCTTGATGATATTCCACCGGCTATGTTAGTATCGTCCCTATGGTGAATAAGATACTGAAGCGTTACATGATCCATCTCGGAATAGAGAAAGGGGTATCGGAGTCGACCCTCCGCGCGTATGAGGGCGACATACTCCAGTTCTTCGCCTACCTGCGGGATTCCGGCGGCAGGGTGGATCCATGCTTCACAGCTCCCGCTCATGTGAAGAGCTGGCTCGGATCGCTCTCGAGAAACGGCTACACGGCGCGGAGCATATCGCGCAAAGTCGCCTCTCTCAGGAGCTTCTTCTCGTGGCTTGCGAGACATGGAGAGATAGAGAGGGACCCCACACTCGGCATCTCGACACCGAAAGTGGGTCGCGACCTTCCCGTTTTCGCCGGCAGGGAAGCAATAAGCAGGATGATGGAGCTTCCGCCCAGGGATTCAAGGAAGGGATTGAGGGACAGGGCGGTCCTCGAGCTTCTCTACGGCACGGGAATGCGGCTGGCGGAACTCGTCGGCTGCAGGGTCATGAGCTGCGATTTCAAGAGGGGGACGATCCGGGTCGTCGGAAAGCGCGACAAGGAGAGGATCCTTCCACTGAGCGGAGAAGCTTCCTCCAGCCTCGAGTCCTGGATGAAGGAGATATTCGGTATACCTGGTGAGGCTTTTACGGACAGGATACGTTATACCGCTTTTTTCGCCGACAGGCCGGACGCGCCCCTCTTTCCAGGCCGTGGTGAAAAGAGCATCAGCAGGCGCACCGTACAGCGCATCGTAAGGAAATACCTCGAGCAGGTCGCCGCGCTGACGAAGATGAGCCCACATGTAATGCGGCACACATTCGCCACGCATCTTCTAGACGGTGGAGCGGACCGTCGCGCCGGGCAGGAACTTCTCGGCCATGTCGACCTGACAACGACCCAGATCTACACGCACGTAACGGTGGAAAAACTGCGGGAGATTTACGACCGGTCCCATCCCAGGGCCTGAGTGAGCGACTGCATGCAGGAAATGATTGAATCGGACAAAGTAACGATTATATTGTTAACTTGTACGATGGACGGAGGATGAGATGTTCAGGGGAACGACGATACTCGGAGTGAAGATCGCGAGCGGCGCCGCTCTCGGCGGTGACGGCCAGGTAACCTTCGGAGATACGGTCGTAAAGCACGGAGCGAGGAAGATAAGAAGCCTCAGGGACGGGGATGTCCTCGCGGGATTTGCAGGAAGCACCGCCGACGCGATGACCCTTTTCTCGAAATTCGAGGGAAAGCTCGAGGAGCATGGCGGCAACATCGTCAAGGGGGCCGTCGAGCTCGCAAGAGAGTGGCGAAGCGACAAGGTCCTCAGGCACCTCGAGGCGCTGCTTGCCGTTGTGAGCAGGGAGCACTGCCTGATCATATCGGGCAAGGGTGACGTGGTAGAGCCGGACGACGGTATCGTTTCGATCGGCTCGGGCGGGCCTTACGCTCTCGCCGCCGCGCGGGCGTTTATCGATAGCGGCAGAGTGGATGCCGCAGGCATTGTCCAGGGCGCTCTGGAGATAGCCTCACAGATATGTATCTATACAAACGACCGGATCACGGTCGAATCGATCTGAATCAGAGGAATACCGATGTACGAACTGACACCCAGGCAGATTGTCGTTGAACTCGACAAATACATCATCGGCCAGGATGAGGCGAAACGGTCTGTAGCCATTGCCCTGAGGAACCGGTGGCGGAGAAAGAACGTCGAGGACTCGATAAGGGACGAGATACTTCCCAACAACATTATCATGATCGGTCCGACGGGAGTCGGGAAGACCGAGATAGCGAGAAGGCTCGCAAAGCTTGCGCAGGCGCCCTTCATCAAGGTCGAGGCCACAAAATTCACCGAAGTCGGATACGTCGGCCGTGACGTCGAGTCGATGATAAGGGACCTGGTGGAGATCGGCATCAACATGGAGAAGGAGAAGGTCTACGAGGAGGTGGCGGAGAGGGCCTCGCAACTCGCGGTCGAGAGGCTGCTCGACCTGCTGCTGCCTTCGACCTCACAGGACGGGCCTGTGGATTCAGCTATGGAGGAGAGAAGGCAGCGCACCAAGGAGAAACTGAAGAAGAAGCTCGACGAGGGAGCGCTCGACACGAGGGAAGTGACCATCGAGACATTCGAGCGCCCGTCAAACTGGATCGAGATCATTTCTGGTTCCGGGCTCGAGGAGATGGGCGTCAAGTTTCCGGACAACCTCGGAAACATGATGCCGAAGAAAAAGAAGGGAAGACGGGTTACGGTCGAGGAAGCGCGGGAGATCCTCGCGTCGGAGGAAAGGGAAAAACTCATCGACCACGACATGGTGACTTCGAGGGCGCTGAAAGCGGTTGAAGAAACCGGTATAGTCTTCTTCGACGAGATCGACAAGATCGCCGCGACGGGACAAAAGCACGGACCGGACGTCTCGAGGGAAGGTGTGCAGAGGGATATCCTGCCGATCGTAGAGGGCTCGGGCGTAAATACGAAGTACGGAGTGGTCAAGACCGACCATATTCTCTTCATCGCGGCAGGGGCGTTTCACATGTCCAAGCCGTCCGATCTCATTCCAGAGCTGCAGGGCCGTTTCCCGATAAGGGTCGAGCTCGACTCGCTTACCGCTGAAGATTTCGAGAGGATCCTTCTCGAGCCGGAAAACGCTCTTCTCAAGCAATACACGGCGATTATCCTGACAGAGGGCTGCACGGTCACATTCACGAAAGGCGCAGTCAGAGAAATCGCCCGTGTGGCCTTCCTCGTCAACCGCAAGATGGAGAATATAGGGGCGCGGCGCCTGCATACCGTTATGACGACCCTTCTTGACGAGGTGCTGTTCGATCTCCCCGATCCGGAGATCGTGAAGATAAAAGTCACCGAGAAGACCGTCAGGGAAAAGCTGGAAAAGATAGTAGAGGACGAAGATCTCGCAAGGTACATACTGTAGGAAGGAGTCTACATGAAACTCGGGAAGAAGGATTTTCTGCGCATAACGGATTTCACCAGGGAAGAGCTCCAGGGAATCCTCGATCTCGCTATCATGCAGAAACCCCTCGCACGCAACTTCACACTCGAGCACTCTCATCCTGGCCGTGTCCTGTGCTGTATCTTCCACAAGCCGAGCCTGCGGACCAGGATTAGCTTCGAGGTGGCGATCAGGCAGCTCGGTGGCACCAGCCTTTACATCACCGACAGAGAGATCGGCATAGGCAGCAGGGAAGAGCCGAAGGATATCGGCGAGGTGCTGTCCCGTTATGTCGACGGTATCATGATCAGGACGTTTGAACAGAAGATGGTCGATGAACTGGCCTCGAACGCTTCCGTTCCCGTCATCAACGGTCTTACCGACCTGCTTCATCCCTGCCAGATCATGGGCGACATCCAGACTATCATCGAGCACCGCGGTCCGATCGAAGGCAAGAAGGTCGTCTTCATAGGTGACGGCAACAATGTAGCGAGGAGCTGGCTGAACGCCGCTGCAAGATTCTCGTTCAAGTTCGTCCTGAACGCTCCCGCTGGATACGAGATATCCGATTCGTATGTCGAAGAGGTTCGCGGCCTCGGCGATCCCGATTACGAGTGGATTGAAGACCCGAAGGAAGCGGTCCGCGACGCTGACGTGATTTATTCCGACGTGTGGGCCAGCATGGGCCAGGAATCGGAAAAGGCCGAGAGACTCAAAGTCTTCAAGAAATACCAGGTCAACGAGGAGCTGATGGCCCTTGCCAATGAAAATGCGGTATTCATGCACTGCCTCCCTGCGCACAGGGGAGAGGAAGTGACCGAAGCCGTGATAGACGGTAAAAACTCCATCGTCTTCGACGAAGCGGAGAACCGCCTGCATATCCAGCGGGCCATCATCGCGCTTCTCCTGAAGTAACGCACGGAGCATTGAATTGAGAAAAGCCCTGTTGCTGACGATCGCGCTCGCACTACTGTCATGCGCGGTTATGAAGCCCCCTGAGGGCGGGCCGAAGGACGAGACCCCCCCCGAGGTAATCGGCATCCTGCCGGTACCCGGTACCTCTGGCGTAGACAGGAACTCTCCGATACGTATTGTCTTTTCCGAAAAGATCGACGGGGACAGCTTCAAAAAACTCATAAAGGTCTATCCACCGCTGGAATTCGACAAAATCGGAGCAAAAGGCGAGAATTTCGAGATCAAATTCCGAAAGGAGCTGCCGGAGACGACTATCTGCGTAGTCATAAGGAAGGGCTATACCGATGATCACAGGATAAAGGGGACGAGCGAGATCGACTTCTGCTTCTCGACTGCCGATTCGATCGACACGGGAAAGATCTCCGGACGGATACTCTTCAAGATGTTTCCCGATTCGACCGGCCTGGCGAAGCTTGTCGCGGTTTCTTCGATTGATTCGACTGGTGACGTGACGCGCGCGCCAGAGTCGAGGTTGGCCTTCTGCGGGAGCGACGGATCGTTCAGCTTCGAGGCGCTTCCTACCAACGGGATGATGTTCCGCCTGTGGGCATTCACCGACAGAAACGGGGACACGAGATTTTCACCGGGTGACGAGTTCTCTGCCGTGCTGGCGGATACCTTCGCCCTGGCGCCCGAAAGTCCTTCCATCGCGGGCCTGGAAATTATTATAATCGATCCCGATGAACCCGGCCGGATAGAGGGAACGATCACGGATCTGACCGGCCTCGGCATATCTCCGTCCGCGAGGTTCGAGCCCCTCTTCGAAGACGGTACGACTCTCCTGGTAAGGGCCGATTCGACAGGAGTGTACACGGTATACACGATACCACCGGGCAATTACACATTTACAGCGTTCATTGACGCTCTTTCAGACAGCCTTCCCGGATCGTACGCGGATCCTTCCGATTCGACGAAAACGCTTGCTGAACCGTTCGCCGTCTATCCGGACACAGTGGTCGTACCGCCCGGTTCGAAGATCACACTCGATCCAATATATATACAGAAGGATGCGAAGACAGATGAGTGAGTTCGAGTTCACCAAGATGCACGGCGCCGGAAACGACTTTATTATAATTGACGACATGAAGCTTGCCTTCGAGGAGAGCCCGGAAATGATCGCCGCTCTCTGCGAGTTTCACCGCGGTATAGGAGCTGACGGCCTCATCCTGCTGAGGCCCTCCGAAGGATTCGACTTCGAGATGAAGTATTTCAACAGCGACGGGAGCGAGGCTGAGATGTGCGGCAACGGTGCGAGGTGCGCCGCGATGTTCGCATGTGACCGTGGGATCGCCGGAGAAAGGTTGACTTTCTCCACAGGTGCGGGGCCTGTTTCCGCCGAAGTGATCGGAGCTTATGTGAAGATCGGTCTCGAACCGGTCCACGGAATCCGTCTCGGAATCGAGCTGCCGGGAGGCGCAACGGCAGGGTTTGCTGTCAGCGGAGTTCCCCACTCGGCAATAATTGTCGACGACGTGAGAAGCTGGGAGAGGGAGAGATTCATTGAAACGGCGAGAGTGATCAGGTTCGATCCGGTTTTCGAACCGGCCGGGACTAACGTCAATATCGTTACCGTCGACTCTCCTCAAAGCCTCGCCTACAGGACTTACGAGAGGGGCGTAGAGGACGAAACGCTCGCATGCGGGACCGGAGCGGTCGGCGTATCCGTGATAGCCGCCCACATGGGACTTGTCTCGCCGCCGGTGAAATGCGAGACGTCAGGCGGTGACATACTCGAGACCGGTTTCGAGCTCACGGGAGACGGTGCGAAACGATGCACACTGACGGGCCCCGCGAAAGTCGTTTTCAGGGGAATTGCAGATCTTTCCTGGTATCTTTCCAGCTGAATCCCGCGGGATAATCCTTGATATACTCTTCGGATTCGATTTCTAGCCGTACAGTACATCAAGAGCGAGCCTGTACCTGTTGAACGGGGCGCTCACCTGCGCGCCGTCGACAATAGGCAGGACCCTGCGCAGTATATCCGCGGCGATCTCCACACCGGTCTTCATCGCGTCTTTTCCGCCACCGGACTTTTCCATCCTCTTCATTATCCAGTCCGGCACCGACACGCCTGGAAGCTCATTATTCATGAACTCGGCGTTCTTGAGGCTGGTCAAAGGCCAGATACCGGCTATAACCGGGATTCGTAGCGATCTCGTTTCTATGTATTCGATGAATTTCTCGAGAAGGACCGGATCGAAGACGGGCTGGGTCACTGCGAACTCGGCCCCCGCGTCGACCTTCCAGTAGAACCTCTTCATCTCCTCATCGAAATCGACCGCTCCTGGATTGACTCCCACGCCGATCAGGAAGGAGGTGGGCTCGTCAAGGCTCCTGCTGCCGATGTCGGCGCCCCTGTTGAGATGATGGATGACGTTGGTCAGGCCGATAGAGTCTATGTCGAATACGGCAGTGGCGTCGGGGTAGTCCCCTGTCTTTATCGGATCGCCCGTTATGACAAGTATGTTCCTGAGGCCGAGAGCGTGCGCGCCCAGAATGTCCGACTGCATACCCAGTATATTCCTGTCCCGGCAGCAATAATGAAGGACCGTTTCTATGCCCGCGTTCCGTTCGATGAGCACGGCGAGGGCGAGGGGGCTCATTCTCGACGATGCACGTGGGCTGTCGGGGATATTTATAGCGTCGACGCCCGCCCCGGAGAGGAGAGCGGCAGCTTCGAGGACCTTGCCTGGATTTCCACCGCGCGGGGGGACGAGCTCCACCATTCGCACGAATTCTCCCGCTGCGATCTTTCCTGCGAGAGAGGATTTCTCGGCAA
Organism: Candidatus Krumholzibacteriota bacterium; assembly: GCA_030613345.1. GTDB lineage: Bacteria > Krumholzibacteriota > Krumholzibacteriia > Krumholzibacteriales > Krumholzibacteriaceae > JAUWCL01. The sequence continues at coordinate 346 of JAUWMD010000103.1, read as the reverse complement.
GGGGAACGGCACGCGAGACCTCGATGCGTTCCTCGTGATCGTGGCGGACCATCATGCCGGCCTTCCTCGGCCTGACCGTCTTCAGCACGTCGGCAATGGCCCTGATATGGGCGGGCGTCGTGCCGCAACATCCTCCGACGATACGTGCACCGGCCTTGACGAACCTGCGGGCGTATTCTGCCATGTACTCGGGCGATGTCATGTATATGTTCCTGCCGTCGACGCTCTGGGGAATTCCAGCGTTCGGCTGTGCCGATATCCATTTATCTACCTCGCCGGAGATCTTCTCGATCGCTTCGAGCATCACCCTCGGGCCGACCGAGCAATTCACGCCCACCACATCTAC
>JAUWMD010000052.1 GCA_030613345.1 Candidatus Krumholzibacteriota bacterium | reverse complement strand
GCCGCGAAGGACAGACTGCAGCGCAAGCTGGCCTCGCTCGAGCGGACGACGCAACGAGACCGGCCGAAGATCGCCTCCCTGGCAACATCCAGGATATCCGACCGGCCGTCTCTCGCGGCCGTTCCCGACAGGACCGCGGCGGAGAGCGGATCGATCGCGCTCGACCGCAGCGAAAGTACGGATGCCAGGCCGGTTCAGCTGGCCCGCAGCGAGAAGCCCCAGGCCAGGTCGTCCGTGCGGCTCGGGACCATCCCCGAGAAGACCGTGACGCCGGTGGCCGCCGCCAGGGCCGATTCTACGGCGCGGCGGATTATCGACGGTATGAGTCTCGTCGGCCCTGTCGCCGACAGGATGCTCGTCAGTTATGGCAGGCCCGGTTATCCCGACTGGGCCAAACGCGAGGGTATCGAGGGCGCTGTGGATCTCTACTTCATCGTGCTGCCCAATGGGGGGGTAAAGGAAAACATACTCGTACAGAGAACATCAGGGTTCGAGGATTTCGACCGCAACGCGATCGATGCGCTTCTCGCCTGGAAGTTCGAGCCGCTCAGCGGCGGGCGGACAGGAGAGCAGTGGGGCGCGATCACGTTCGACTACAGGCTCAGCGATTGACGGCCGGTCCGGAAAGAACGAGGGGAGTGCAAAATTATGAAAAGTAACGGATTGCGACTACTGATATTCCCTGTCATCGCCTTCGCCACTGCGGCGATATGCGTCCCCGCGCATGCGGACGGGACCGAGGCGAAGCCCGACAGCGGCATGGTGCTCGAGGGAGGCAAGGAAGGAACGGCATTCAAGAGGATGACGATCGAGGGAGAGGACCGTTTCAGGATCGATTTCGAACGTCCTTCGCTGAGGATCGACCTCGACCCCACCGAGGCGCCCGGCCTCGATTGGGACAACACCTGGGAGATTCTCGCAGAAGGCGCGATCGACCTTCAATCCCCGCTTCTCGGGCTTTCCGCCGCGGAATCGTCGCCCTACCTCCCGCGACCGTGGCTCGAAGAATTCGCCAGCGGGAACATCGTGCAGTTCTGTCCTGCTCTGACCGACGTGGAGCGCTGGCGGTTGACGATCGCCGATTCGAGAAGCGGAGAGGTCAGATCGTTCGAGGGCAAGGGAAAGCCCCCGAAAAAAATCGGCTGGGACGGCCTCTCGCAGGCCGGCACGCCGATGCCGCCCGGATATACATATTCGTACATGGTCGAGGCGTGGGACCGTGCGGGGAACAAACGAAACTTCGTGGGAAAGGGATTCGGCCTGCCGGCCTACCGCATCGATACGAATGAAGGGGTCGTATTCCTCTTTCCCGGCGATGATCTCGGAGGCCGCACTTCCTCCCGGGGGCCGGCGAAAAGAGCGCACTGTCCCGCAATTCTCGAGGTGGCGAGCAGGATCAATCAGGAGAACGACTGCGGCAGGACTATCCGTATCGTGGCGTCTGCGAGGACCTACGACCAGGCGGGACGCATGGCCGAGTCCGTCGCTCGCTCACTCGGAGATCTGCTTCTGGGAGACCCGGCGAGAATACAAAGCATAGCCGATGTGCAGCCCGATTCCCCCGAGGCAGGTACGGTCGCTGTCGTCCTCGTTCAGAAAGAGTAAATCTGTGCGTCTGGAGTCGATTCCGGCTTCGGTCCGCTATTCTCTAATAAATAAGGTAAGGCCGGGTTCCCATCTTACAGGTGCCCGGCCTTACCCCTACTACCCTGGTGCCCACCTCTTCCGCTCTCTTCAGCAAGAATCTTTCGCTAACCGTCATCCCCTCCGGATCGCCAAATGCTGGCGAGTACTGTCATTGCATCTGTTGTACCAAAATGATGACATTTTATAATTTCACATAATATGTATATTTACAATAAGTTAGTGCTTGGGCGCACTCAATGTGTCAACAAAAATATGCGCAGTTCTTGCGCATATGCGCGCAAATACTGCGCGGTGCGGGTCTGGAATCAGCCCGGATTACCATAGTCGGCCATGCCGTAAGACTTGAGCTTGTTCTGCAGGGTGCGCCTGCCGATGCCGAGGGCATCGGCGGCCTTTGTGCGGTTGCCGCCGAATTTATCCAGCGCCGCGATGATCGCCTGTTTCTCTATCTCCCGCATGGGGCGGACCTGGAATCCCAGCTTCCCGGCAACGGGCTGCTGGAGCAGCATTTCGACATTATCGGCGGTGATTGTTCGCCCGGACATCGTAATCGCGAGGCGTTCCATGAAGTTCCGCAGCTCGCGCAGGTTGCCCGGCCACGGGTAATCGACGAGGGCGGCGATCGCGTCATCGTCGATCTCGGCGAATCTCCCACGGCTGCCGGTGGAGCTTTTACCCAGGAAGTATCTCGCCAGTTCCGGGATGTCTTCCCTCCTGTGACGAAGGGGCGGAAGCATGATAGGGAACACGTTGAGACGGTAGTACAGGTCCTCTCTGAACCTGTCCTCCTCCATCAGTTTCTCGAGGTGCTGGTGCGTGGAGGCGATTATCCTCGCGCGGCTGTACTGAACCGTTTTCCCTCCCACCTTCTTGAACGATCCATCCTCGAGGGCACGCAGGATCTTGGCCTGCAGATCATGATTCAGGTCGCCTATCTCGTCGAGGAGCAGGGTGCCGTTGCCCGCCGTCTCGAATACACCCGCATGGTCTGAAATGGCGTTGGTAAAGGAGCCCTTGACGTGACCGAACATCTCGCTCTCCATCAGCTCCAGCGGTATCGCCGCGCAGTTCGCCACGACGAAGGGCCTCTTCCTTCTCGAGGAGAGCCGGTGGATCGCCCTCGCGATCACTTCCTTGCCCGTCCCCGTCTCACCACGAAGGAGCACGGTCATATCGGAATCGGCCACGCTGCGTACAAGATCCATGGCCTTTCGCAGCCCTGTCCTCTCGCCGATGATCTCGGTAAAAGGCTCGTCTGCAGCGCGTCTCAGGTAATCGACCTCGGTGCGAAGCTGGCAACTTTCGATAGCCCGCTCGACGAGGACTGCGAGCCTCTTGAAATCGAGCGGTTTCGTGATGAACTCGTAGGCGCCTTCCTTGATCGCCTCAACGGCCATGTCGATCGTGCCGTGGGCGGTCATGACGATCACGGGCACAGACGGGTAACGGTTGCGGATCTTCCTGAGCCCCTCGAGCCCGCTCTGGTCGGGCAGGAAGATGTCGAGCAGGGCGAGCTGGCAGCTCTCCCGGTCGAGCACTTCCAGGGTCTCCGCGAGGCTGGAGGCCTGGCTGACCCTGTAACCGGCATCGGCCAGACGGTCGGACAGTATCATCCGCAGGTTCTCGTTGTCCTCGACGACGAGTATCCGTACCGCGCCATTATGTTCGTTTTTCTTCCGGTTCATATTCGAAGTCCTGTTTCGAATTCCGTGGATTTAGCGTTTTTTTTGTTGCACATAGCGTACCATCGAGCAGCCGCCAGGGCCGTGGCGTTAACTCGTTATATATAAACACATTTCGATTTCAATCGTTTCTCAAGTGAAAGAGATCCACGCAATCGCCGCCCCACAGCCGCGCAGTTCCTGCGCAGCGATTATGCCTCTACCCATCTCTGGAAGTACACTGTTTTTTCGGGTTACAGTCGGCCGACGGCATTATCGCCGCCGGTCCATGATTCAGGCGGGCAGCGTGAAGGTTATGACCGCGCCTCCTGCCGGAGAGCTCCTCAACGAAACCGAGCCGCCGTGGAGTTCGACAAGCTGCTTGACGATCGCGAGCCCCAGTCCGGCCCCGCGCTTCCCCCTTGATCCCGCAGGGCGTGAATAGAACGGCTCGAACAGCCTGGCCGCACCCTCCTCCGATATCCCCGGCCCCTGGTCGAGGACCGAGATCCGCAGCATCCGGCGCCCATCCGTCTTGTCGACCGGGATATCGTCGATCCTCATCTCGATCGTCCCTCCTTCGGGTGAATGCCGAACGGCGTTCGAAACGATGTTGTTGAGTATCTGCCAGATCCTCGTCCTGTCCCCCCGGACCGTCGTCTCCACGACATCGACGGTCAGCCGGCTCGTCAGTCTTTCCCTCTCGAGGAGGGGCTGAATAGAGCGCAGCAGGTCTTCCGCCTCCCTCCGGATATCGAGCGGCTCGATATCGAGGATCAGGCGGCCGCTCTCGATCTGCGAGAGATCGAGCAGGTCGGTGATCATCCCCTGCAGGTTACCGCTGCTCTTTATGATCATTTCGAGGTAGGTCCGCTGGCGATCGGTGACCGGACCGGCGACCTCCTCGAGGATGTTCTCGGTGGCGCCCCTTATCGACGAGAGCGGCGTCTTCAGGTCGTGGCTGACCATCGATATGAAATGGCTCTTGAGCTCGCTTACCTCCTCGACCTTCTGCTTCTCCGCGAGCTCCCTGACTGTCGCCCTCAGGCTTTCCGCCATACTGTCGAACGAACGCGCGGCCAGGCCGATCTCCGACTGCCCCGTTTCCCCGAGGCGATATTCGAGGTCGCCCTCCCCCACGCGCCTGATCCCCGTAAGAAGGCGGGTCAGCGGCCGGGCCGTCCTCTTGAAGGTCGTATACGCTCCCCAGAACGACAGGCCGAGCGGGAGAAGGATCAGGAGGATAACCGGAACGAGGACGCGCAGCATCTCGCCGCCGGCCGGTATGTAAGCGCTGGCCCTGTAGACTACCCAGCGCGGCCTGCCCGAGTTCCAGCCCCGCGCCTGCAGTACCAGCTCGCTGCTGTAGGGGATATACCATCCCTCGGGCCGGACCCGGTCGGCAGTCGATTCGAGCCAGGCCGGCTCGAGGTGGACACGCGGAAGGAATGGAAGGATACGCAGGCGCTCCTCGACTTCTCTCATTATCCTGTCATCGATCGGGATGTGACTGACGATCTGCGCCTCGAGCTCCCTGGTCCGGAAGGTACGCATCGCCCTGATCACAGCCGTTCCGTTGTCGAGAAAGAGACCCCTGATATTATCCCCGCCCGTCCAAGCAGGCCTGGTGGAGTAGAGCTTGCCCGTTCGCGGAGCCCTGTAGGAATAGCCGGTGAAATACCGGTCGGGATCCTCCCTGTCGTATGCCCAGAGCGTCAGGTAGGCCGACGGCAGATCGTAGTTGAACAGGAACTGGTTTTCCCTTACGAAGTTCAGCCAGCTCGTCTCGATCGACTGGTCGAGCAGCTCTGGGCCGCGCTTCGTCAGCTCGCTCATGAACACCCTGTTACCCATGTACGAGAGGACCATGTTTTCCGCCTTCGACTCCAGGCCGCCGATGGTCTTCTCTATGATGTCACGCTGAACGCCGAGGAAGAGATTCCCGCCAACGATCATGCTCACAGCCAGCGGGATGCGGCTGACGATGAGGTACGATCCGAACAGGGCGAAGTTCAGCCGCCGGCTCCTGCGCGAGGTAACGACGCGATGCAGCGCCACTACGACGCCGGTGATGCCCAGCATGTGGACGAGGACCTCGAGCGCACGGCCCGATGCCGTAACTGGACCCGTTTCGAGCCTGCCGCGGTGAAGAAGAACGGTGCAGGCGACGTAGAACGCACCGAAGGCGATTATCCACCACCACCTCAATCGCACCCTCTTCCTGTCCCTCTGTCGTCTGGAGACCAGCAGATAGATGCACGGCAGGATGAGGACGGCCGCCAGGTCGAGCCACTGCGAGAGCGGTCTTTCGAAATCCTCTTTCGCCAGAAGGATCGTCAGCCGCGATCCTCCCGGGGAATGCGTTACCTCCATCTCCTTCGAAGGCTGCACGACGCCGAGCCACGGACGCAGGCTGCGGTACGGCCTGGGGCCCGCACCGCCCCACGCCAGCGTTTTCCCGTCGACGCTGATGTGCGCCGAGAAACCGGTGGCATCGGCGACGGCGTTGGGAACCTTGTTGAGCAGGCTCGTTAAAAGGAAGAACCGCAGCGTATCCTCCCCGGCAACGACGACGGACCTGCTCTCCGCCGCATAGACGGGAATACCGTCGAGCAGGATCGGATCGATGGCGCCGCCTCCCGAGAGCCCAAGCTCGGAGAGATCGGTCCAGCCCCTTCCGAGCCCCACTCCCTGTATGACGCGGCCCGCCCTGTCGGCCAGCAGGATACCGCTGAATCTGTATTCGAGACGGTTGCGGTCGGAGAGCCGCTCCAGACAGCGGAGAGCTCTGAGGGGATCCTTGAGATTGTCGGCATGGCACGGACTCAGGTCGGCGGCAAGTTTGTCGGCCAGGACCTGGACCTTCCGGCGCTCGTTCTTCATCACGGACCGGACCACCGATTCCGCGTCCGCCAGCCCGTCCATCGTCGCCCTGTACCTGTACAGATCACCGGCGAAGAAGAGCGCCCGAATCACGAGGACCAGCAGTAAGAAGGCAAACGCCCCGCGAAGCAGCCTGCCGGGAGAATCGGAGTATCCGGTCAGCTCCATCCTGAGCAGGTTCACGAGGAGTATAAACATCGCCACGATCGCCAGTAAAACGGTGAAGTAGATCGGAGGCCATTCCTGCCGGCCGTGTATATGCATCGGGCTGTCGGCGGCCTTCGCGGGCCGGACAGGATCGAGATGATACGCGAACACCGTCTCCCCGAACTGTCCGGCGACGAGTTCCTTCATGCCCTCACCGTCGAGCTGCGCGAGCGCCAGCCCCTGCACTATGAAATCTTCGAGGACGACCGGCCATCCGGGAACGGGCGTTCCGTCCAGCTTGAAGCAGTAGAGGTGATGATCGTAGCTCCCCAGTATCACCTCCTGCTCGCCGTCTCCATCCACGTCGGCCGCTATCGGCGGACCGTACACCGTGTGTCTCTCCTCCTCTTCAGGAAGGCCGTATATGAATCCGTCGAGCCGGACCGGCCATCCCTGCAGCATCCTTCCCTCCAGGTCCCAGATGTATACGTAGTCATCCAGGGTGGAAGTCATCAGGAGATCGACTTCTGCGTCCGGCTCTCCCCGGGATGAAAGAAACCAGGGTACCGTGGGAATCCTGCTGTCCTCGCTCAAAGGCAAGAGTGATATGACGCTGTCGCTTTTCAGATCGTAAAGGAGCATCTCGGATATGGTCGTGCACGCGATGTACCGCGGACTCGCCCTGTCGTCTACCGCAAGACCGAGCCCTAAATTATCTCCCATCGCGACGGGAAATCCCGGATAATCCGTTCCATCCAGATACCAGGCATGGAGAAATGCCGGCCATGATGTGAAATGGAGTATCTCCGGCGACCCGTCCCCGTCAAAATCCACCACCCATGTAGAATGTCTGTCAAACAGTCTGGCGTAAGACAGGTGTGGAAGTGTTTTCGGCCATCCCTTCCGGCTCACGCCCTGCGGGGACAGGAGGTGAACGACGCCGGGCTCGATGGAAACGACTATCGAGGCGTCATTCGATGATGCCGTGCGGACCAGTATCGGCGCGGAAACCGGTATGCCCTTCAGATCAAGGGGCCATCCGCTCACGATGCTTCCGTCCTCATGCCACATGTGGATGAAGCCGTCGAGGCTCACCGCGCCAATCTCGTATTCGCCGTCGCCGTCGATATCCTCCAGCATCGGGCCCCGGGCTATCCAGGCGGCCGTCTCCCTCGGCCAGCCTGGAAGCGTCCTGCCGTCCGGGTCGAGAAGGAATACCCGGCAGTCCCTCACGCCGACGGCGATCTCGTCCCTGCCGTCGCCGTCGATGTCAGCTACGGCGGGAACGTACCTGATGGCGTTGTCGAGAATGACGGGCCAGTTCCTCACAGGGCGCGGACCGGCCGGAACGATGCGACGTGCCTGATCGGAGGAGGCATCGCGTATCTGCGCCGCGGCTGCGGGCCGGACCGAAATAGCAAGGATGATGAAGGCTGTCAGAACAGACATCGCAACGGGCCGGGACCGCCCGGAAACGGCTGCTCGTCCTGACTTATGACGGGACGGAGAATACATCCTTCATATTCTACCATTTCCAGCGGGCATATCCGGAATGTTTCTTGGGCTGGCAGCTCATGACGAGACCGGCAGGCCGGGACGGATCACATCGTTACGGCGCTGTCGATATTACTTCTGATCACACCTCGCTCGACCGAAAAGAGTGTGTTCGCCGCCGCTATCCGTCCCATGATCTCGAGCGACAGGTTGAGGTAATCCTCCATCCCGTAGCTTCTCGGCCGGTAGCTGAAGATGTCTTTCCCAAACCTCGGCGACTCGGCGAGGACGATGTTCTCCCTGATGACCGTGTCGAGAAGCAGAGCTCCGTAATGCTCCTTCAGTGTTTCGACGACTGTGCGGCTCAGCACCTTCCTGCCGTCGTAACGTGTCGCGAACAGGCCGCCTATCGTCAGGTCGGGATTAAGCTCAGTCATCACTGACTCGATCTTCTCCATAAGGCTCTCGAGACTCTTTAGCGCGAGGTACTCGGTCTGAACCGGGACAAAGACCTTCTTCGACGCGGCGAGCGCGTTGACCGTGATCAGCCCGAGGCTCGGCGAGCAGTCGAAAAGGATATGGTCGTAATCGCCGTTGATCCTCGCGATGGCCCTCTTGAGCAGATGCTCGCGCTCGAATGTATTGGCGAATGTCGTGTCAGCGTCCGACAGATCGAACGAAGCCGTGATCACCGACATCGAGAGCTGCGTTTCACTGTCGCCGACGTATATGCGCGCCCGCAGGGGCTTGGTGATGATCGCGTCGCGCGGATGGACCCTCCCCCTCATCACATCGTATATCGTGTAGTCGATCTCGTCCGAACCGATGCCGAGAAAACTCGTCAGGTGTCCCTGGGGATCGAGGTCGATGATGAGGACCTTTTCCCCAAGGATCGACAATCCCGCGCCGACGTTGACGACCGACGTGGTCTTGCCTACTCCGCCCTTCTGATTAAGGAACGCTGCAGTCTCAGCCTGGTGCATGATCCCTCCTTAGATGAGATGTATTTCCGGACCTTTAGCCTATGAAATGCCGCTTGTGAAAATCCGTAAAGGATGCATACTCGCCCGAATCAATGATTATTTCAATATATTTCTATACAGCGATATAAAAACTTTTCGGTAGTTGCTGCCGTCCCGGTCGGCCGCCGGGATCGATCGGGTTCCCGGCGTCATCAGCACTCCACGGCCAGTCAGGTATCGCCTTTATAACCCCTTTGATATCGCATTGATTTCTGCTATAATGGAGCTGCATTTTCAGGGGAATACTACATTTTGCCACAATTAATAAGGAGGCTCGGCCATGGGTACTCGTATCAGACTGTTTCAGGTCTGTGCGGTTGTCTTGCTGGCCGTCGTCGTATCGCCAGTCCACGCAATATGGCTCGAAGACGGCACAGAGGTCTGCACGGCATCGAACACACAGGAGTTCATAAAAGCATGTCCGGACGGCGAGGGAGGGGCAGTCTTCGTCTGGCGCGATTCTAGAAACCTGAATTTTGATATCTATGCACTGAGGATCGATGCGGACGGCAACATGCTCTGGACCACAGACGGCGTCCCTGTCTGTACACAGACTGCCAATCAGTCCGATCATGTCATAGTGTCGGATGGTGTCGGCGGAGTGATCGTGGCATGGACCGACTACAGGAGCGGAACCAATTATGACATCTATGCACAACGCTTGGACTCCGACGGAAATCCTCTCTGGACGGCTGACGGTGTCCCCGTCGTGACTCAGAGCTCTACTCAGTTATATCTGCAGATGGCGACAAATGGCGCTCAGGGCGCATACATCTGCTGGATCGACCAGAGGGACGGGTACAATAATATATATATTCAGGAGATAGACTACAACGGCGTTCCGGCCTGGTCGACAGACGGCTTCAAGGCGACGCTTACCATTAACCTCAAGACAGATCCGGCAATAGCGGATGATGGCATGGGTGGCGCCTATGTCGTCTGGTCTGAATTCCAGACGGGTCACTATGATATCTTCGGCATGAGGATTATCCACGGATCCAGGTCGTGGCCGACCACCGGACTGGCGATCTGCACGTATTCGTACAACCAGTATGACCCGGCCGTAATAAATGACGGCTTCGGAGGAATGATTGTAACCTGGGAAGATTACAGGTCAGGTTCCGGATATGACATCTGGGCTCAGAGGGTAACCAACTGGTCGACCGTGCTCTGGGCAGCCGGTGGCAATCCGGTCTGCCTCGAATCAGGTAATCAGATTGATCCCCAGCTGGTTCAGGACGGTGAAGCGGGCGCCATTATCGCCTGGAATGATACCCGCTTATCTACTGACGAGGTCTATGCTCAGAGGATCAGCTATGATGCAGCTCTACAATGGTCTTCCAGCGGTATAAGAGTATGTTACGAAACCAGCGATAAAACAGACTTTCAGATGGTCGCGGATGGCGAAGGCGGAGCCATATTCAGCTGGACCGACTTCAGGTACTGGGTGACTTATGATATATACGCTCAACGTCTGAACGGTTCCGGAACGATTCTCTGGGATTCAAACGGTGAAGAGATCAGCGGAATGATCTTCAACCAGATGAAACCTGCTATAACAATTGATGGATGCAACGGGGCTTTGATAGCCTGGCAGGACGACAGAAATCAGAGTGGTGGCTACGACATCTTCGCTCAGCGGATAGAAAGGAACGGCTATTGGGGGTATCCCGCTCCCGTTATCACCGGCATACGTGATGTCCCCGGTGACCAGGGCAGCCAGGTGTACCTCGCCTGGGACGCGAGCCGCCTGGATATCTACCCGGAGGACAGGATCGGGTATTATACGATCTGGAGAGCGATAGACGAAACAGCGGCGATGGCGATGCTCGAGAGCGGCGCCGTGAAGTTCGAGGAGATCATCAAATCCCGCGATTCCGGAACGGAGGCATCGGGCACCCTGATGTTTGAAGATGATCCTGACAGGAACCCTGTCGTCAGACTAGGGGTGCTGGCCGGCGAACCGTATTACTGGCAGCAGATTATGACCGTTTACTCATCTGACTATGTGGATCATTACTCAATGACGGTATATACCCTGTTCGACTCTACCGACTCGAGCAACGAGTACCATTACTTCCAGGTCATCGCCCACGAATCCGACCCTACAGAGTTCTGGGTGTCGGCAGTCGACAGCGCATACTCGGTCGATAACCTCGCCCCCGCACCTCCGCTCGGCCTGGCAGGCGAGCAGCTTTACTCGCCCGAAGGCCTTCAGCTGACGTGGGATCCCAACAGCGAGAGCGACCTTGCCGGATACAACATCTACCGCGGCGTGAGCAGCGACTTCACGCCGGGACCGGGAAACTTCGTCACCTCGACGCCCGATACGACGACGCTCGACGGCGACTGGTCCTGGGAGACCGGATACTGGTACAAGGTCGCAGCGATCGATATCCACGGCAACGAGAGCGTCTTTGCGATATTCGGACCCGACATGGTCACCGGCGACGACCCGATACCTCTGCCAGATGCGACATTCCTCGCGCAGAACTACCCCAATCCGTTCAACCCGGTCACTAACATCAGGTTCGGATTAAAAGAGTCCGGGTATATATCGCTCCGGATCTATAACGCGGCGGGACGACTCGTGACGACGCTGATCGATGAATCGAGACCTGCCGGAAGCTACACCGCCAAGTGGAACGGTCGTGACAACAACGGCTCCTCCGCCGCAAGCGGAGTCTATTTCTACAGGCTCAACGCAAAGGAGTTCGAGGAAACGAAAAAGAGGATTATGCTCCGATAAATTCAGAGCGAATGTCATCTACTCCAGGTCCGACGGCAGGTGCGGGACGGCGTAGAGATCACGCAGCAGCTCCCAGCGGCGTT
>JAUWMD010000225.1 GCA_030613345.1 Candidatus Krumholzibacteriota bacterium | reverse complement strand
GCCGAATCGGCAGTGATGGCGATACCTCCGAATGCACGCGGTAGACAAGAGTGACGCTTCCCTCTTTGAACGCGCGCCTGGGCTTCCCGAGCCAGGGGTCAAGTGCCCGGCGAATGGCGTTCAGACAGGACCCAATAGGTTCGGCGACAATCTGTACCAGATCGATGTCCTCGGAGTATCTGGCAGCAGGAGTGAGAAAGAGCTTGAAGAGAGCGGTGCCCCCGCGAATGGCCAGCGATCCGGACACATCGGCCCGGCCGAACATCTCTACCATGGCTCTACTGACGATGAGATCCTGCTCGACCTGGGTGTCATCGATCCAGGGAACGAACCGGCGCCACTCGGTGATGAAATCGAAAGGGATCACAGGTCAGGCTCCACTTCCGTGTTGATCAACAGCTTCCAGCGGGCATCACGAACAACACTTGAACGCGAACTGCCCGGATCGAGCGGTACGGTCTCGTTCAGCGATCGAGCGATATGATCGGCCAGAGCATCAGCGTGCACGTCCGCACCAACTAACGCGAAAAGGTAGCCAAGTCTCTGTGCCCAGGGAGCCGGCGAAAGCGCAGCGGTGGACACCAGCTTCTTCGGATCGATCGATTCCGACAACTCGGCCAGAACGGTAGCCACGTTATCCAGCCCACCCGTGTGGGCCGGATATCCGACGAGGTCGAATGCGGTCGCTTCCGGGCTGGACACAAGGACAAATCCGCGGGGCGAATTGAATGAAACAATCGGGATTTTATCGATGTTTCGTCGAGCTATGAAGATCACACGTACATTCCCGCACCTGATAGGCGGGCGGTTCTTCTGTACGATGACCTGAAAGACCTGTGGCTGCTGATGCGCCGCACCATGATATCTGGCGGCACTGAGAAGCGCGACGTAATACGCAAGCCCGAGATGCTCCATGAGATGCCCGATGAACTGGTCGGCCGGCAAACACCCGATACTCCTGTATTCAGGCGGGACGATTACATGGAACCCGCGGTATGGGGTGGCGATCAGCCCCCTCTTCCTGAGCCGTCGAAGCGCCGCCCGGGCGGCATTCGCCGACGAACCGGTCGCCTGAGCGAGTCCCCCGGTCGAGAAATGATACCGTCCGCGTGTGGCCAGTTTCGTGATGTAATCAGATGCTATCACGCCCACTCCACATGGTTTATACATCAGTAATGTAACACATTATGTTACTTTTGTCGAGCAATTCCTGTTCCAGTGATTAAAATTTCCCGGGATTGTGTTGCCAGCAGATTTTATATACATTACTAAGACATTATATAAGCCGAATCTCAATGCAACCATTCCCTCCCCCACCCGTATAAAAGGGTGTCGAATATTTTATTGAGGGATTCGGTATATACTATAGTCAGACAGTCCGGGAATTCAGACCAGGGAGTAGCAGGCGATGGCCAGGTTCAAGTTAGGGAAGAAACGGATCATATTTCTTGCGGCAGTTGCAGTCGTCATAATCGTCATTGTTGTGGTTATGGCGAACAAGAACGGAACGAGTAAAACGAGTGTTCAGACCATTTTAGCCGGAAAACAGGGGATCATTGAGACTGTAACTGCCACCGGCAGGATAGAACCCCACACGAAGGTGAAGATCAGCGCCGACGTGGCCGCGAAGATAATATTCCTCGGTGTAAACGAGGGTGACTGGGTCGAGAAAGGCGATCTCCTCGTCCGTCTCGACCAGGAACGCTACATCGCCGCCCTCGAGCAGTCCGAGGCCAGCCTGCGCTCGGTCCAGGCCAACGCCGAGCTGGCCAGAGAGACGGTCGTAAAGGCCGAAAAGGACCTCGTGCGCACCGAGACCCTCGTAAAACGCAACCTCGAGTCGGAGGCGATTTACGACCAGGCATTCTCGACCGTACAGATCGAGAAGGCAAGGTACCAGTCGGTCCTCGAGCAGGTCGCCCAGGCCGAGGCCGCCGTCAAGCAGGCGAGGGACAATTTCTCGAAAACGACGATATACTCCCCGATGGCCGGCACGATCAGTGTGCTCAACAAGGAAGTCGGCGAGATAGCTCTCGGTTCGCAGTTCCAGGAAGACGTCATCATGATCGTCTCGAACCTCTCCGAGATGGAGGCGCTCGTCAACGTCGACGAGAACGATATCGTCAGCGTGAGCCTCGGCGACAGCGCATCGATAGAGATTGACGCCCTGCCCGACAGAGTCTTCAGCGGAATCGTGCGCGAGATCGCCAGCAGCGCACGCATCTCCGGCATGGGATCGACCGACCAGAAGACCGAGTTCGAGGTCAAGCTCGCCATCCTCGATCCAGTCGAGCAGCTGCGTCCCGGCATGACGGCCAGTTCCGATATAGTCATAGAGACACGTGACAGCACTCTATGCGTACCAATACAGTGCGTCACAGTGCGCACCCCCGATCAGCTGAAAACGAAAAGTCCCGACAAGGACAAGGACAGCGGTCTCGGCGACGCACACGCCGACAGCACCTCAGAGCCGCAGTTCCCACCCGACAAGGCTGGATTCGTGCCGATCGTATTCGTCATCGAGGAAGGGGTCGCGAAGGCCATGCAGGTCGAGACGGGCATTCAGAGCGATACCCATATAGAGGTCGTCAGCGGACTGTCCGAAGGCGACGAGATCGTATCGGGCAGCTACCGCGCCATCAGCCAGACACTCGGGAACAACACGCCAGTGCTGGCGAAGAGGGAAGAAAAGGCGGGCGATTAATCTCGTGCCTGGGTTTAGCCTGAGAGCCGCCCAGCCCTGGTAATGATGATGCATTCATTTCTCTACTACATGAGGGAATCGCTCGCAATCGCTCTCAGGGCGCTTCGGGCAAACATGAGCCGGGCTACTCTGACGACCCTCGGCATAGTCATCGGCATCCTCGCAATCGCTACGACGATGACCGTCTCCAACGGCTTGGGCAACAACTTCAAGGAGAGCATCTCGGCGGTCGGCTCCGATGTCCTCTACGTCTCACGCATGCCGTGGATCATCACGGGTGATTTCTTCCTGTATCGCAACCGCCCCCATATCAAGTACGAGGAAACAGAAGAGCTCGCCAGCCGCATGCAGAACACGAAGGCGATCAACCCCTCGACAGGGACAAGCAGGAACGTCAAGTACCGCTCGACTGTCCTCGAGAACATCGCCGTCATCGGAACCACCGACAAACAGATGATGGTCGCGAGCGGCGTCCCCGAGCACGGGCGCTTCTTCAGCGCATCGGACGTCCATACCCGCAGGTTCGTCTGCGTCATTGGCACCGAGATCCGCGATCATCTCTTCAAGAACGCCGACCCATTGAACAAGGACATCAAGATAGGCCGCTACAAATTCCGCGTCATCGGCGTGATGGAATCCCAGGGCAGTGGCGGCTTCTTCGGCGGCCCGAACTTCGACAGGCGGATACTCATCCCGATCACGAGCTTCACAAAGGCTTACGGAAGCAGGAACCGGGAGTTCGACATCGCCGCCAAGGCTCCGAGCCAGGAGCAGCTCGAGGAATTCCGCTACGAGCTGGTCAGCGAGATGAGGAAGATCCGCAAGCTCGAACCGACCGAACCGGACAACTTCTCGATCAACAGCATGGACAGCCTGATGAACGCGTACAACAACGTGATGGGTGTTGTGATGCTGATTGGGTTCATCATCACGAGCTTCTCGCTCTTCGTCGGCGGAATCGGCGTGATGAACATCATGCTCGTATCGGTCACCGAGAGGACACGCGAGATCGGGCTCCGCAAGGCGGTCGGCGCGAGGCGCAGGATGATCCTGACCGAGTTCATCTTCGAGTCGTGCTGTCTCTGTACGATCGGCGGCCTGATCGGGCTGGCGTGCTCATACGGCATAGCGGCTCTGATAAACGCGACTATCATGCCGGCATCGTTGTCGCTGCCAATAGTGTTCGTCGGGATCCTTGTATCGTTCACGGTGGGGATAGTCTCGGGACTGCTGCCCGCGATGCGTGCGGCAAAACTCGACCCCGTAGTCGCGCTGTCGTACGAATAGGAGAATTGAACAGAATATGAACTTTCTGGAAGCACTGAGAATGGCGCTGGCAGCGCTGAAGGCCCACAAGATGAGGTCGTTTCTGACGATGATCGGCATCATCGCCGGTGTTTCTTCGATCATCGCCGTTATGACGGGCATCTCGGTCATCCAGACCTCGATCGAGAAGGAGATCAGTGTCCTCGGCACGCAGACCTTCCAGGTGCAGAAGCAGGCGGCCGGTGGTGCGATGAGCGAGGAGGAATGGCGCCAGATCCAGGCTCGCCGCCCGATAACCCCCGAGCACGCAGAGGGGATCCGCTCTAATGTCAAGAGTGTCGACCTCGTGGGGCCCGAACT
>JAUWMD010000075.1 GCA_030613345.1 Candidatus Krumholzibacteriota bacterium | reverse complement strand
CTGAAAAAAAAACAGAAAAACGAAGTCTGGTTAACTCTACTGCCACATGGCGCATAACATTGGTCGTGTTCGCGCCGCCGCCGCAGGCGGTGGACGCGAAAGGCCGCCAGGCCTGCAGCCGCGAACACTCTGTTATCCGATGTGTGGAATCCATTTATAAGCACCCCTCACCTATAAATCTAAACCTTTAATCGCTCCGGTTCAATAGTCTTTCGGCCTACCCCTGGCTGATGAAGATGCGACAGCGCCTCCCGAAGTCGTACGCTGGATTACCTCGGCCAATGAAAGCAAGTCCCTTACGAGCTTTTACCTACTACCCTTGGACCCTTAAAATCTCAGGATCGAGGATCTCAGACGCAGCCGGTAGTCGCCCTCAGGCTGGACGCATTACAAACAAATCCCAGTTACAAAAGCTGAGTTAATCACCTGGTAGATCAGGCTCTAGAGACTTCGCAAGACGCCCTGAGACTGGCTGGGGCTATACTGCTGGGAAAGAAGGGTTCTAAAAAAAAAGAAGAAATCGAAGATAAATTAAATCATCTGCCACATAGCGAATAACAATATATTCCCGCACTCCCGGCAACGGGAGTGATCAATGGAGCGGGCGTTTGAGCAGTGTTATTTCGTCGATCCATACCGTGCCGCGTCCACTGACGTGGATGTTAAGCTCTACCACGTCGGGATTCTCGCCCTTGCGCAGCTTGAACGGGGTGCTTCTGACCGTCCAGTCGTTCGTTCCCGACAGTGCGGACTCGTAGTTTCGCGAGAAGAACTCGCCCTTGGCCTGGAAGAAGCACTTCATCTCGAGGAATGTCTCGCCATCCAGATCCTCAGTGCGCAGGGCTGCCCGATAGATGAGGAACGCTTCCTCGAGATCGATGTCCCCCAGCCTGTAGAGCGGCAGTGTCTGTGTGCCGGTTACGTCTATTCTGAGCGATCCGTTTCCGTCGCGTGAGATATTGCTGTCGGTGGATACATTCTTTCGCGCGATCACTTCGGAGGAAGAGTCGACAGGGAGTTTCTTGATAACGTCCCCGTCGCCTTCCCCGCCGCCTTCGCTGCAGGCCGTGAAGAGAGCCAGCAGTACGGCGAATGCCGCCAACGCGGTCTTCCCTGTCGTAGTCTTATGTACGGTCATGGTCGTCAACCTCCGTTCATTCCCGGGGCCTGATTATCACTTTTATTGATTCGGAGCCCTCCGCGACGAGCCTGAACCCCTCGGAGATCCTGTCAAGAGGAAGGCGGTGGGTTATCATGTCCTCGATCTCGACCTTTCCCGAGACGAGCAGGTCGATCGCCTCGCGCGAGTCGACCGGCGGCCCGGCGTAAGTGGAGACGATCGTGATCTGGTCGCGCCAGATGTCGAAGAATGGGATCGTGATCTCCACTCCCGGCGACAGAGGTGCGAAGAGGAGCACCGTGCCGCCGCGATCGAGCGACCGGAGGGCCTGCAGGACCACAGGCTCGACCCCGGCGCAAGTTACGGCCAGGTCGAAGAGGCGACCGCCGCCCAGCTCCTTCAGTCTGGCAGGAAGAGCTTCCGATGCGTCGACAGCCTCGTCCGCTCCCATCCGTATCGCCGCCTCGAGCCTTGCCGGGTCGATGTCGGTGGCGACGATCCTTCCCGCGCCTCTCGCCCTGAGGAGCTTGATGAAGAGGAGCCCCGAGATACCGCTGCCGAGCACGAGGACGCTGTCGCCCTCCGTGAAGCGTGCTACGCCCATGCCGCGGACGACGCAGGCGAGTGGCTCGATAAATGCGGCGGCGTCGAACGAGAGGCCGTCAGGGATGGGGAACGTCCCCTTCTCGACGTTGATTTCCGGCACGCGGACGAATTCGGCGAATCCACCCGGGTCGAAGTTTGTCGTGCGCAGCGTGTCGCAGAGGGAGTACTGGCCCTTGAGGCAGTATCGGCACTGCTCGCAGGGCACGTGATGGGCGACCGAGACCCTGTCGCCGAGCGTGAACCGGTCTACGTCGGCGCCGACCCTCTCTACCGTGCCGGCGATCTCGTGGCCGAGCACGAGCGGCGCCTTCTTCACGCGGTACCATTCCATCACGTCGCTGCCGCAGATACCGCTCGACTCTATTCGGACGAGGATCTCGCCCGGACCGATCTCCGGCACCGGCATCTCCTCGATGCGGATGTCGTTGTTATTGTAGTATACGGCTGCTTTCATATGGATCGTGGCGGTCAGTCTACTCGTTGGACAGGCTCTCGAAGAGCTCGAAGGCCTCGTCGACCGGCATGTTCTCCTGGACGATGCCACGTACGGCCCTGATCGCCGCGACGGGGTGGTCGGCCTGCCAGATGTTCCTTCCCATGTCGACTCCGCTCGCGCCCTTCGAGATCGCGTCGTGTGCCAGCTGAAGCGTGTCCTTGAAGGTATCGAGCTGCGGGCCGCCGGCAATGACTACCGGAACGGGGCATCCCTCGACGACCTTCTCGAACTCGTCGCAGTAGTATGTCTTTACGTAGTGGGCGCCGAGCTCGGCGGCGATACGGCAGCAGAGGGAGAGGAACCTCGCGTCCCTCTTTTTCAGTTCCTTGCCGACGGCCGTGACGGCGAGCACAGGTATGCCGTATTTCTCGCCCTCGTTGACGAGTTCGGAGAGGCTGAGCAGGGTCTCGCGCTCGTAATCGGTGCCGACGAATATCGACAGGGTCACGGCCGACACGTTGAGCCTGATCGCTTCCTCGAACGAGGTGGTGAGTCCCTCGTCGGCGAGCGACGGGCCGATGATGCTCGTGCCCCCGGAGACCCTCAGCACTACGGGGATGTTTGCCTCGGGATCGACGCAGGTGCGCAGGATACCTCTAGTAAGCATCAGGGCGTCGGCGTAAGGGAGCAGGGGCGTTATCGTATCGCGCGGGTTCTCGAGTTTTCTCGTGGGACCGAGGAAGTAGCCGTGGTCGACGGCCAGCATCACGGTGCGACCCGTCTCGGGGTTGAATATCCTCGACAGCCTGTTTTTTATTCCCCACTGCATGATTATCTCCTCTTTGTTTTGATTGTGACGGTGCGGAGTGGAGTATATTAGCGGTTCGCGGCGTTGGTCAAGCATCGATTGGCGCGGGTATCAGTGCGGTTCGACGCGACGGGCGAGTTTGCACCCGTCGGCCGAGATCCTGCCGGTCCAGATCATCATGACAAGATAGGCCAGCACCGCAAGCGTCATCGCTCCGAGCAGAAGGAAGGGGGTGTTGATCCCGTACGAATCGGAAATCCTCCCCGAGATGAACGAGAAGATCGAGTTGCCGATGATCATGATGTTGGCGGCGAGGCTGAACGCCGCCGTCCTGTTCCTCGGGTCGACGGAGCTGCCGATGAACGAGAGGCTGGCCGGAAAAGTGGAAAACAGCGCGATCCCGAAGAGCGCGAAGGCGCCGACCGACAGGGGCACGTTGCGGCTGAGACCGAAGATCAGCGCTACGACGGTGATTGCGATGTATGCATAAACGAGGGTCCGCGCCCTTCCGAGCTTCGCAGACACCCTGCCATACATGAAGGCCGAGAGGGTGCCCGCGCCCATCCAGCATCCCATTATGATACCGGTGTGTGACATCGGCACGCCGAGCCTGTGATTGAGGAGGCTCGGAGCGTAGTTGACGGTGATCCCCCAGGCGAGGCCCCCGAGCAACAATATCGGGATAAACGACCTGATCCCGTGGAATGCCCCTGTCCACGAGACCGGTTCCTTTTCTTCCTCGATCTGCTGCGCTATCTCACTCTTTTCATACGGGTTGCGTGAGAGGTACAGTCCGATAGCGACAGCGGAGAGGTTTATTATGCCCCAGAGATACAGGGGTGCCTGCCAGCCGTAGTGCTCGGCGAGAAATCCCGTGGAAGCGAACTGGACGAGGACACCGATATTGCCGAATGCGCTCTGGAATCCCATCGCCCTGTCGAGGTTCTTTCCGGCGAATGTATGGGATATCCACGAGATCCCGACGGGGTGGTATATGCTCGTGCCCATCCTCACTCCGATGAAGAAGAGGACGAGCATCCAGTAGCTCGTCGCCTGAGTCATGAGGAGCAGCGACGTCCCGACGAGCACAGCATCAAGAGCGAGATAGTATCTGGAATGACGGGTCTTCGCGAAGTGCCCTACCAGGGCCTGGAAGATGACGGCGGTGACGAGGCCGACAAGTATCGTATTTCCGATGGCAGAGTAGTTGCGGATGAGCAGTTTCTGCGTGTAGAGGAGGGGAAAGATCGACGGCAGCACCACGGTAGAGGCGTCGTTGCACGCGTGGTGCAGAGAGACCGAAGCGAGGATCCTTCGTTTCTTTCCTTTTATCATCGTTACTCCGGGCCGCGGTCGTTAACGGATATCGAAGGGTGAATATATTTACCTGGCGTGGAAATGTCAGGCTTTTTCTGTGCGGGACAGCTGTGTTGTTGTATCATCGTCCGATATCAGGAGGTCGATCATGAACAGACTATTACCGGCGGTGCTTATTATAGCCGTCGCAACGGCTGCCGCGCTCACGGCGGCAGCAGCGGAAGGGCAGGAGCCTGAGGACAGTACGGCCGGCACGGTACGCCAGCCGGCCGACACCGTCGGTTACGCGACTTCCCCCAGTCAGATGGATGTCGTGGTGGCGATCTCGGATTCGCTCATCGAAGCGGGGGCGCTTCCCTTTGTGCTGCCCTCTGCTTCATCCGGAGTGGGAACGATGATCGGGGCGATCGTCCCGCACGACGATTACATTTACGCCGGGCCGTACTACGCGATGACGGTCAGCAGGGTGGAGGCTCCGCTCGTCGTCCTCTTCGGAGTGGCGCACAGGGCGAGGAGGATAGGGCTCGAAGGGAAACTGATATTTGACGATTTCAGCGGGTGGAAGGGGCCGTACGGAGTGACCGCCGTATCTGATCTCAGGGAGAGGGTCATCGAGCGGCTGCCGGAGGAGATCGTCCTCGTCGACGGATCTTTTCACGCATCGGAGCATTCGCTCGAGGCGTTCATTCCGTTCCTGCAGTATTACGGCGGTATGAAAGTAGAGATACTACCCGTCCTCGTGACCAGGTTCGCGGACGATTCGTTCGAGATGGCCGTTGGTGAGATCTCCAGCGCCCTGGCCGCCGTTCTCGAGGAGGACGGGATGGAGCTTGGCAGAGATGCCGCGGTCCTGATCTCCGCCGACTGCGTCCACTACGGCGACCAGGAGTGGGGCTCCAGGAATTACGCTCCTTTCGGCACGGACCGCGAGGGGTATGAAAAGGCGACGGCGCAGGATATCGACATAGCGAGGTCTGCCCTGGAGGGGCCCCTCTCGGCGGAGAAGATCGCCTCCTTCCGCGATCGGGTCGAGAGGGACGATCTCGAATGGCCGTACAAGGTCACGTGGTGCGGGGTCTATTCTATACCGTTCGGACTGAGCGTCCTCGACGGGCTGGCCGCGTCGCAGGGACGCCCTGCGCCTGACGGCCACATCCTCGGGTACGGGACGAGCCTCGAGCCGGGCCGGCTTCCCGTCGAGCAGACTGGTCTCGGAGCGACGAACATCGCCACGGAGAGACACTGGGTGGGGTATCTCGCGATGGGTTACTGGTAGGAAGAGAAGGGCCGCGCATCAACCGGGCTCTATGACGAGTATATCGCCGACAGAAGTGCCTGTCTCGTACAGGCGTTCGGGAGGGAGCTCCACCGCGCTGACCGCACCGACGACCGGTTCGACGAAGCAGTTCGGCGGGAAACTGCGGCAGATCTTTATCACCCGCATATCGCTGTCGAGGAAGACAATGTCGATAGCCCTGCTCATGCCTACTGTGTATATCCCCTGACAGGGCGATATGTAGAGGGCGCAGTCCGCCGGGATCCCCTGGTTGTTGATATGTCTCAGGGTATTCATGAAATGATTGTTCAACGTCAGGAGAGTCGTCCCGAGGTAGGTGCATCTTGTCCTGTTCCAGACAGCCAACTCGATCCTCCTGTCAGATGAACATGCCGGTCATCAGCACTGCCAGTGTCGCGACGGCGAGCGAGGTCCGCCAAGGCAGCATCTCTATGCCGGCCTGCCTTACGGTATCCGTATTGCGATCGGTCCCGGCGGTGCTGTCCCCGGATCTCCCGGGGTTTCTCCGGAGCCTGCGGTTCTCGATTATCGCCATAATGGAATTGCCGCCTGTTCTGAACCCGGAGCCGGAATCCGCAAACCGGGGGAAGGGTCTGTCCATCATTGCCGGCTGGCGACCGGGTGAGCGCTGCACGATGTAGATCGCAGCCGCTATGGCGATCGCGACCAGCCCTCCGAGCGGGCCGAGAAGAGAGCCCGCCGCCACGGGAGCGGCGATGTCCCTCAGTGCGGCCTTGTCCCTTGCGACAAGCGGAGCGGAGACGGCAAATGCCGCCATGGCCCCGGTAAGGGTCATTAAAATCCCGCCTCCGCCAGATCGAAGTAAGTTAACAGTGGCGGAGGCGGTGACGACGATTAGGTACAACACGGTTTCCCGTCCTGTTTCTTTTCCTCTTCCGCAGATGCGAAGGAGGGCGAAGACGAACAGGACAGCTATGAGCCTGAGTATCAACGTTTCTGTTTCCCAGATGCTCATAGAGATCTTCCTCCAGGGAACTGTCCTTCGAATCCGCATTAATAACCATTAACAAGATACATTCCATCGATTCGGGATCGGATCGCCAGCCGCCTCCGGCATCGGGGAACGATACCTGAATGTGCTGTAACCAATTGATACGGTGAGGATAGCAAGGCTGACGGTTTTCGGGGACTGCGGGTGAAAACCTGTATTCGCGTCATTAGCGAATGCAGGGCGAGGCCTGCGGCTGGGGAATTTTCCTCATGCCCTGGCGGCGGATTCCCGCCCCTGTGAGTAGGATTACCTATTAAGAAATCCCGGCGTTCTTCAAAGCGTGCAAGACAGCCTATCGTTTCCCGTCGTTCCCCGTGCTTTCCCGTGATGGTTCGGAACCGGGCTGCTCGCCGACGAGGCGTGTGAATTCCATCTCAGCCCTTTCCATGTTCGGAAGCCAGAGTCCCCGCTGCGCGACCGCCGCCGCCGACTCTTCCCTCATCGAGGCGGCGAGGACTGGATTCTCATGGAGGCTGAGTATCGCCCCGGTCAGGCCGGTGACGTCACCGGGGCGGAAGAGCAGGCCGCCGACGCCGTCGCGTATCCATTCGCGGTTGGCATCGAGGTCGGTCACCACGGGTACGGCGCCGCACGCCATCGCCTCTAGGAGGGAGACCGACGTCGAATCCGATTTCGCGGTGGAAACGTAGATGTCGGCGCGTTTGAGCTCCCTGGCGATATCTGCCGGATCGAGCCTGCCGGTGAACGTGACCATGTCACCTGTGCCGAGGCTTTCCGCCCTCCTCGCCAGAGCGCCCCTCTCGGGGCCGTCGCCGCAGATCACGAGCCGGGCGTCAGCCTTCTCCAGTATCTCTGCAAGGGCGGCAAGGAGGGTGCCGAGGCCGTAGACGGGGTAGAGATTCCTCGTGCTGACGATCCTCAGCGGTCCGTCCACCCGTTCGGCCCGGCCCTCGCGGTTGAAGACGGACGGCTCGATACCGAAGTAGATCTCTACGATCCTGGAAGGCTCCACGCCTGCGTGGATGACGCTTTTGGACATCGACTCTGCGTCGGTCGTCACGAGCGATGCGTGCCTCAGGGCGTACTCGATCTGGAGCTTGTGAATGAACGAGGAGGGGTAGTCGATGAGCATGTCCGACCCTATCGCCGTAACGACGAGTGGGTGGTAGCCGGACTGCGCGCCTATGAATCCGTACCCGCCCGCGTAGATCGCGTTGACTATGTCGGGGCCGAACGATTCGAGCTCTTTCCTGACGGTGCCGAGGGCCGCCGCGTATCCGGCCAGCTTGGTGGGGAGGAGTTTTCTGATGCGTCTCGCTGGAAAGGGGCATCCGGAGACATCCTCGAAGGAGACCAGTAAGACTTCATGCCCCTTGTCGTGAAAGTAACCTGCCCACCGGCGAACGTGGCCGAGGGAGCCGTCGCCGAGAAACGCGATCCGCATCCTCATCCTTTCCCGTGATATGCGGTTCCTGCTCCTCTTCAGCCGGGAAGCCGGATCGGTGCGTCGGGGCCGACGGGCAGCCCGATCAGCATCCATACGGCGAGCAGGATCGTCCATACGATCCCGATGATGGCCGTGTACGGGAGCATCGTGGCCGTGATAGTGCCTATACCGTACTTCTCGTCGTACTTCTGCGCGAACGCGACGATCAGGGCGAAGTAGCTCATCATGGGAGTGATGATGTTCGTTACCGAGTCCCCGATCCTGTACGCCGCCTGCGTTATGCCGGGATGGTAGCCGACGAGCATGAACATCGGAACGAAGACCGGCGCCATGATCGCCCATTTGGCCGATGCGCTTCCCATGAAGAGGTTGATGAACGCCGACAGGATCACGAACGAGACGAGCAGCAGGACCCCGGTGAATCCGATGCTGCCGAGGAACTCGGCGCCCTTGATCGCCATCAGCACCCCGAGGTTGCTGTACTTGAAGTAGTAGACGAACTGGCCGGCGAAGAATACGAGGACGATGTAGCCGGACAGGCCTTTCATCGAGCTCGTCATGAACTTGACGATATCCTTGTCGCTGCGGATGGAACCGATGGCGATCCCGTAGGCGATGCCCGGTATCAGGAAGAAGATCAGGATTGCGGTGATGAGCCCGTTCATGAAGGGTGATCGCAGGAGCGATCCGGTCTCGGGGTCCCTGAGGACGGCTCCCTCGGGGAGGGTGAGCAGGGCGAGGATTATCAGGAATACGGCTATCGCGCCGGCCGCCCAGGCGAGGCCCTTCCGCTCGTCGGGCGATACCTTCTCGAAGTCCTCGCTCTCCCCCTCGTACTTTCCCAGTCTCGGCTCGACGCTCTTCTCGGTGCCGAACGTGCCCCGGACGACGCTCATGAAGGCCGCGGCGAGCATGAAGTAGTAGTTGACCGCGGGGGTTATGTGCATATCGGCGTCGATGATCTGGGCGGCCGATTCGGTCAGCCCGGCGAGGATCGGATCGATCGATCCGATGAGAAAGTTCGCCCCGAAGCCTCCCGACACCCCGAGGAAGGCAGCCGCCAGCCCTGCGATCGGGTGCCGTTTGAAGGCGGCGAATATCATCGCTCCGAGAGGGATCAGCAAGACGTATCCTGCGCTCGAAGCGAGGTGCGAGAGGATCCCTGCGGTGATCACCGCGGCAGTGATCAGCCGCGGCGGCGCGCTCGTGACGAGGTGTCGCAGCAGGGCCGAGATAAGGCCCGAACCTTCCGCGACGCCCAGGCCTATCATCGCCACCAGTACGATGCCGAGGGGAGGGAAATACACGAAATTGTCGGTCGCCTTCGTCCACATGAACCGGAATCCCTCGTGGGAGATCATGTTGACAGCCTCGATCGTACCGCCGGTCCCCGGATGGACGGCGGTGATACCGGCCCTCGAGATCAGCGCCGAGGCGACGGCGATGATGACGGCGAATATCGCGAAGAGTGTCGCGGGGTGGGGGAGCCTGTTGCCCACCCGCTCGATGCGATCGAGAGATCTCATCAGGATGGATCTCTTTGCCGCTGTGGTATTGTCGCTGCCTTCGGTCATCGTCAGTCCTCTCTGTCAGCCGTTCCGGGCCTTTTCAGTCCGGTGGATAAGATATCAGAGCGCCACGCCCGCGGTGGCCCTGACCAGCGTCCCGTACTTGATGCCCTTCATCGAGATCATCTCGTCGGCGAAATCCCTTACTTCTCCGGCCTTTCCGCGGATCACCTTGACCTCGAGACAGTTGTCGTGGTCGAGATGGATGTGCAGAGTCGACAGAATGCCGCCCACCCAGTGATGTTCCTTCTTCAGGAGCCGGGAGGAGAGCTCGCGGCTGTGATGGTCGAACACGATGACGAGCACTCCGATGATTTCTCCCGAGGCGTCGGTCCATTCGTCGTCGACGATCGTTTTTCTCACCAGGTCGCGTATCGCCTCGGACCTGTTGGGATAACCCTTCTCCCGGACCATCGCGTCGAGCTTCTTGAGGAGCCCGTCTTCCATCGACACTCCGAATCTTGTCGTACTCATCTGAGACCTTTCGCAATAATCGAAATTACGCCGGACTTGATGACCCTAAGAGAGAAACGGCCCGCAGGTCAACCGGATTTGGACGCCGGGAAGGAG
>JAUWMD010000244.1 GCA_030613345.1 Candidatus Krumholzibacteriota bacterium | reverse complement strand
CACATGGGCGGCCGGAGAGACGGAGAACTGGGGTGTTATGAAGGTCGGGAGCGAGTATCTCATGTGGTACAGCGATTTCGGCATGCGCCAGTCGGGCATCGCGGTGTCGACCGACCTCGTCAGCTGGACGCCTCACCAGAGCGCGCCGATTTTCGCCTCGAGCGGTAATACGTCCGATGACAGGTACTCCCAGTTCTGTCCTTTCAGCTTTAAATACGGAGACGATTACTACGTGCTTGTCCCCTCTTACAGCAGCGTCGCCAATTACAGCAGTTTCTACCTCTACCGCTCACCGAGCCCCTATTTCCCCGTATCTGACAGGGAACTGGTGAGAATAGCACATACTGTCGGCGGCGCGGGCGAATGGGACAACCACGACAGCGACACCCCCTGCATGTTCACGCTGGATATTGAGCGCACCCAGTTCTATAACGACGAGCTTTGGTGCTATTACGCAGCCGAGGGGGGCGCCAATCTCTGGAAGGTAGGCCTGCTGATAGAGCCCAATATCGTAGCGGCCCTCTCCGATGTGGCGCCGCCCGGGGAGGAAATCACCTGGACCGTATCAGGTGATGTCACGGTCGTTGACACTCCGGTTCGCCATGGAGTCCGCAGCGTCCGTCTGAACGATACATCAGTGAGCGCAGCGGTACAGCTCACGGCTGATTTCTCCTCGAGAGAGAAGGGCCGCATCGGTATCTGGATGCGAAGGGATTCCTCGTCGAACGGCGACTGCGACATATACATGTACGGCGGGGCCGCTCTCAGTTGTGTAGCGGGCCTTGGAAGAAATGGAGACTTCCACTACTGGAACGGCTCATTCCAGTCAGCCGGCGTAAATTGGGGGACTGACACCTGGTACCTGGTCACCCTGGCATTCGACGCCTCGACCGACTTGTATGATTTCATAGTCTACAACGAAGACGTCGATGAGATCGTCCATGTCGAGGGTATCGCGTTCGGAAACGCCTCCTCCTCCATAGACAGGGCCATGTTTTATACATCGTCGGGCTTTACCGGCCAATGCTTCCTGGATGATTTCAGACTGATGAAATGGTGTGGTGAACAGCCGACCGTTACACTGGGAAACGAAGAGGATCCGACTGTTGCAACGATGCTCCATATGTCAAGTGTCTCGTTCGAGGGATCTTACATCGAGCTGAACTGGATACTCGACGCTATGGACGACGGGGCTCGTTTCATGGTATTTCGTGCAGAGATGCCTTCCGGCGAGTTTGAGCTGCTGGAGGATATCCCCGTCTTCCGTGATAATTTCAGTTTCATCGTACGCGACAGGGATATCGAGCTGGGTACGAGCTATCGTTACAGGATAGAGGTGGACACCGGTTCAGATTCGTTTTTCCTCTTCGAGACGGATGCCGTCCCGACTCCCCCGTTACCGCTCGTGCTGGAGCAAAACCATCCGAATCCATTCAATCCCTCTACGACGATCGACTACTATCTTCCCGACAGCGGACCGGTCACGCTCGACGTGTATGATGCTTCCGGCAGGAAAATAGTCAGGCTGGTCGATTCCATTCAGGAAAAGGGAAATCACTCCGTCGAGTGGAACGGACGTGATTCAGGAGGAGGGGGAGTAAGTTCGGGAGTCTATTTCTACCGGATCAATTCTAACAAAACCGTTCATTCGAAGAAAATGATCCTTCTCAGATGAGCCCGCGTCTTCTGACGATCCTCCTGCGACTTCTACCGCAGGAGGATCATTTTCTTTGAAATGGACAGGCGGCCCGCTCCCAAACGGCAGAAATATATCCCCGAAGCGACCGCAGCGCCGCTTTCGTTTCTGCCGTCCCATGTGACGGAATTCAGACCCGCTTTCCTTTCACCCTCGAAGATCCGCGAGACTATTCCACCATTGACGTCGTATACGTCGAGTGTGACATGCGAACGGTGCTCGAGACGGAACCGTATCGTCGTGACCGGGTTGAACGGGTTGGGATAGTTCTGGTAGAGTTCCAGCGCGTCGGGCATCAGGGGATCCACTGTATCCGTCGAGTATGCCTCCTCTTCTCCCAAAGTTACCGTGAATTCCTCGCCACACCATCTGGAGAGACGGAATTCGTCAATGTACGCGTACCCGGTATATCCGGAAGAAGTGTAGAACATCGCCTGGTCGATGACCGGCGAGGCATTTCCGAACGCTATGCCCTCGACCCTGACCAGCTCCGTCATCGATTCGTCGCGTACCGAGAAATCGAACAGCCCCGCGGCAGCGTCGAAATACACTGTCACGAGATACCACGTATCCACCGACCAGGTCACTCCTGTCGGATGGAAGCTGCCATCCCAGTAATGGAAGTCCCCGTCCCTGCCCAGTCCGGCGACACACCCGAGGTTGGAACCGCCGTATAGATAGATATCGTAATCGCCAGCGGATAAAGAGGCCCTGTTCATCCAGGCTGACACCCTTCCGCTCTCCATGGCGCTGAAGAACCCTTTCAGCCGGGTCGCCGTAGCATCCGAATCATCGAACTGACAAACGCTCCTGTCCCCGTAGCGCACCGGGCTGTCGATCACCAGGATATCGCCGTCCGATACCCACTGCAGTCCATCCGCGGCAGGAGGAACCGGAGCCAGGGCCGCGGCTATATCGTGTTCGATGAACAGACCCTCTTTCCACATGTCGGCTCCGCCCTCAGAGGAGTAATAGCACCACAGCTGATCATTGTAGAACTGCGTGCGCTCTACATCGAGCGTAAATACGAACGGCGTGTCCCCGTCATGATCGTCCCATTCTCCCTCCTCACCCACTGTCCGGACAATGCGGATCATCTCTCTGTCCGACTCGGGGAAATACGGGCTTGACGATCTGTACATGTAGTTCTTGCTGTAGTTGGCTACGGCGGTATATGACGGCATCAGGACGTAGTAGTAGTCTCCGTATTTGAAGCTGAACGGGCAGTACTGTGAGTACCTGTCATCGGACGGATCACCGCTCGAGGCGAAGATCGGCGCGCTCTGGTGAGGCGTCCAGCTGACGAGGTCGGTCGACACCGCGATACCCGACTGGCGCATGCCGAAATCACTGTACCACATGAGGTACTCGCTCCCGACCTTCATAACACCCCAGTTCTCCGTCTCACCGGCCGCCCATGTGGGATCGTTGAAGACCGGGTTGGACGGATGCTTGGTCCAGGAGATCCCGTCGGTGGAGGTGGCGTAACCGACCTGCATGCCGCCGCTGCCTGCCCCGGTGTATATCATGCGAAAATCGGTCAGCCCCTCCTTCCATACCATTGGGACGCGGACCGAGCCGTTGTCCCATGCGGAAGGGCCGGGAGTGAAAATCGGATTTCCCGCGTACTTCGTCCAGTTAAGCCCGTCCGGGCTCGTAGCTAGGCCGATCTGGTGAGTGCCCCCGGAGAAGCCATGGTAGTACATCCTGAACTCGCCGGACAGGCTGTCGTAGATCACACTCGAGAAGGTCGCTCCGTGGTCGTCCCATGATCCGCTCGATCCCTCTGTCAGGAGAGGATTT
Organism: Candidatus Krumholzibacteriota bacterium; assembly: GCA_030613345.1. GTDB lineage: Bacteria > Krumholzibacteriota > Krumholzibacteriia > Krumholzibacteriales > Krumholzibacteriaceae > JAUWCL01. The sequence continues at coordinate 371 of JAUWMD010000244.1, read as the reverse complement.
CCCGGGTATCGTGTCCACTCGCCGGGATTGAGGGCCCCTCCTCCGGGCGGGCCTCCCAGTGCATATTCCTCGAATCCGTCATATAAATCGAAAGTCTGCACGGGATCGGCCGTTGTAACCTCTGCCGGATTCCCGTAGTACATGTAAAACAGAGTGTCTTCATCGGTCAGTGCCGGCACGTTTATCCACAGGCAGCCTGTTTCATTCGTAACGTTCCAGTCCTCGATCCAGAAGGGAAGAAGGGTGATACCGTCGGGGAGAGTGAAGCGGATGTCCCCGCCGTCCCCACGCGCCCTGCTGAAATCGAACCCGCTATCGATTTTAAGCATTACCTGGTAATCCAACTGAGGATCGGTACACTGATTGACAAC
>JAUWMD010000243.1 GCA_030613345.1 Candidatus Krumholzibacteriota bacterium | reverse complement strand
CCGCCATTCGTCGTCCGAAGGATCATGCCGTTCGACCCTACCACTGTCCCCGTATTTGCATCCGTGAAGGAGACGCCCTACAGGTCGTTGCTCGTGCCGCTCGTTTGACTCTCCCAGGTCGTCCCGCCATCTGTTGTCCGAAGGATCGTGCCGAGATCTCCCACGGCCGTCCCCGTATTTGCCTCCGTGAACGATACGCCATTGAGCTCATTGCCTTGAGGCAGCGGGTTTTGCCAGAACCATTCACAGCTCTTTGGCGGCGGGGGGGGTGGGGTTGGTTCCACTGAATCATTCGAGCAGGAATAAGCTTGCAGTACAAATATCAGAAACGTTAAAATGTGTATCCATCTCCAATTAACACGTAAGAATCCGTTCATTGCAGTTCCTCCTTTTGAATCTATTCAATTACTCTGAGTGCAGCCCCGATGGCGCGGCACTTTGACCATTCTTTGTCCAGTTAATCTCTTCCTATCCTTTAACCCCTTCCAGGGTTACAATACAACATGCCAATCGCGAAGCGTCTGCGCCATCTAATAATCATGCTGCTGTGATAAATATTGTGCCTGTATTGCAAATGCCAGGAATCCTTCAGCGTCTTTCAGCCGTACTCAGCCCTCCTTGCCGTTGTCGTCCTCCATGATCTCTTTTGTCTCCGCTTTGATCTCGTCCTGGACATCGCGGGAGGCCTTCTTGAACTTGCGGAGCGATTTCCCTATGGCTTCCGCTACTTCGGGCAGCCTGCGCGGGCCGAAGAAGATCAGGATGATGACGAGGATTATCAGGAGCTCGGACCATCCGAGCGGGCCGATGAGCATGAATTGTGGAATCGAGAACATCTTTTATCCGACCTCCTAGCAGTACATCCTCAGCAGGAACGCCACGACGATGATCCCGAGGACGCCTACGAGATTGACCTTGAGCGTAAATCCTATGGTGAACGTGAATACTATCAGATCGAGGTGCGCCGGGCCGACACGGAATTCCTTACCCGAGACAAACAGCTCCCGGATCACGTTGTCGTCGGGGAGAAGCAGGCCAATAAGCTCGCCGACCACGCTTCCCAGGACCACTCCGAGGAAGAATACGAGAGCCACCATGCCTATCTGTCTCTTTGCCGGCAAACTGTCACCTCCAGTCAGTTAATGTAGCATCAATCGGCTAGCGCTGCAACCTGAGCCTTTCCCTGTCCCAGCCGACAACAAGGGTGGCGTCGATGCGCGGCCTCTCCTGGATCTGCGTGACGACCCTCCCGACGCCGAGCCTTCTCGACAGTTTCCTCATCAGCGCGGGGTTTCCCTTTCTGTCCACCAGGACCGTTTCCCGGTAATCGAAACGTTCCGCGTTTCCCTCGATCAACACGTCGATCCCCATTTTACGCAGCCGCATCGTCACATCCCTCGCCACACCCTGCTCCCCCGTGCCGTTCAGAACCTCTATCTGGAAAGGGACCTCGGGGATCGAAAGGTTCCTGCCGATGCCGGACCATCTGACGGCAAGGGACAAGCCCATAAGGACCAAGACCATCGTCATGAACACCGCCGCAGCGGGAAAGCCTCGATTCTTCTTCTTTTTACGCGCCATCCTCCCCACCCTGTTCAAAATACGGGCGCAGCCTCTTCCACGAGGCTGCCATGTCCTCGGACACGCCCCTCGTCTCGGCCAGCGCCGTCATGAAATTCGTATCCCCAGTCCACCTCGGCACGAGATGGAAATGTATGTGACCCACAATGCCCGCTCCGCCGCTCGCACCCCTGTTCACGCCGATATTCATGCCGTCGGGAGAGTATGCCCCTTCGATGGCCTTCTCGCAAAGTGCGAGAAACTCAACGAGTTCCGCACCCTCTTCGCCCGTGATAGCACCGAGGCTTCCGATATGACGGTTGGCCACGATCATCAGGTGCCCGTTCGTATAGGGAAAGGTATTGAGGATAACGAACCAGTGACTGCCCCGCACGAGTATACCGACGAGTTTGTCGTCCTCCTCCTTCTGTATCTCGCAGAAGAGACAGCCTTCGCCCTTCTCCATGGTGAAATACCTGCTCCGCCAGGGAGCGTAGAGCCTATCCATCTCCCTTCATCATCCTTTCCGCCAGCGCGAGCTGTTCGCGGTCGTTGACTCCCATGACTTCGTCGCTTCTCTCGATCCTGAAGACAGCGACCCTGTTCCCCTCGCTCCGCAGTATCCCGATCACGTCTGTGAGATAGTACTCGCCCTGCGTGTTCCCGCGGTCGACACGATCGAGCGCCGGAAAAAGGACGTTGCTCTCGAAACAGAATATGCCGCTGTTGAACTCTCCGATGAGCCGCTGCTCCTCTGTCGCTTCCTTTTGCTCGACTATACCGAGCAGGTCACCGTTGTCGTCCTTCACTATCCGCCCATACCCGTATGCATCTTCGAGCACCGCTGACATGACCGTTGCCGAGGCGCCCGTCTCCCTGTGAAAGCGGAGGAATGCCGCGAGCGTGCTCCCCGTAAGCAGCGGCGTATCGCCGGTGAGGACCATGATCGTCCCTGTAAATCCTGAAAGCGCGGGGCGGGCCTGCATCACGGCGTGCCCTGTGCCGAGACGTTCGCTCTGAAGGGCGAATTCGAGCCCTTCGAATCCCTGCTCCCCACTGCTGAGCCTCTCGATGACTGCCTCCGCCTGATGGCCGACGATCACCACCGTCTTCGTGGGAGAGAGTTCGCTGAGCGCTCCGAGAACATGGGTGATCATTGGGAGTCCGCATATCTCGTGCAGCACCTTCGCAAGGTCCGATTTCATCCTCGTCCCTTCGCCCGCGGCCAGGATCACCGCGGCGACCTCTCCGTCACCTTTCATATCTGCTCCATCCGGGAAATTCCAGAAGCGTTTCTGTCGCCCCTTCGGGTCCGACCTTCAACGCAATGTTGTCTATCAGTCTCGTCGATCCGAGCTTCCCCGCAGCGGCGAGCAGGATGGTCCCTTCAACCGACTGTACCGGCTGAAGTGTTCCGCCGTCTACGCATTCGACATAATCTATCTTGAATCCTGCCGCTGTCATTCTATCGGATATTTTCATTTTAAGGATAGATGCATCCCTCTCGCCTTTTATGATCGCTTCTGCCGCTTCGAGAAGTCCCGTGCGTATTCCAGGCGCTTTGCTTCTCTTTTCCCTGGAGAGATTCCTGTTGCGCGAGCTCATCGCGAGCCCGTCCTCCTCCCTGACCGTGGGGCCGATGAATATGCGGACGGGGTAATCGAGATCGGCGGCCATCCTCTGGACGATCACCGCCTGCTGGGCGTCCTTCTGGCCGAAAAAGGCATGCTCGGGCCTGATCATATTAAAGAGCTTCGCGACGACGAGAAGAACGCCATCGAAGTGTCCAGGCCGGGAGGCCCCGCAGAGGTGGTCACCAAGGCTGGAGACGCTCACCCTGGTCCTGTCGGCGTCGGAGTAGAGTGAGCCGGCGACGGGGGCGAAAAGCAGGTCGCAGCCGAGCTCCTCGAGGAGCTTCGAATCACTTTCCTCTGTCCTTGGATATTTGTCGAGATCTTCGCTCTCCCCGAACTGCCTCGGATTGACAAAGATCGATACGACGGTGTAATCGGAGCGTGCGAGCGACATCCTGACCAGGCTGAGATGCCCCTCGTGAAGTGCGCCCATTGTCGGAACGAGGCCGATGCTGAGACCCTTTCGCCTGACATCGGAGAGGATCCGCCCCACCTCAGCGGGCGATGTTGCCTTTTTCATCTTCAGAGTCACCGGACGGGCCCTTCCTGCTATCGGCGGAGTAGCTGTGCTCCATACCGGGGAAACGTCCGTCCTTGACGTCCCTCACATACGCGGAGACAGCGCCCCTTATCCTCTCGCCGAGCTCCTCGTACATCTTGACGAACTTCGGGAGCGGCTCGTCGTATATTCCGAGCATGTCATGGA
>JAUWMD010000076.1 GCA_030613345.1 Candidatus Krumholzibacteriota bacterium | reverse complement strand
GTACGATTTCATCGAGGTCGCGGCGCAGCATTACCTCGACGGCTCCGGTCTCGAGATAAAGGTCGAGATATACGAGCACGGAAGCCCTCTTATGACCTTCGGCATATACTCGCAGTTCCGCAGCCCCGACGGTTCGTACCTCGATATCGGAAACGAGGCGTTCGGGGACGAGTATTCGCTCCATTTCTGGAAAGGGCGCTTTTACGTGAAGGTCTACGCCTACGAGGAAGGGGAGAAGAGCGGCGCGGCGATGCGGGAGTTCGCCGGCATCGTGGCGGGGAGGATCCCCGAAGAAGGAGGCGAGCCCGTGGAGACGTCCCTGTTCCCCCGCGGAGGGCTCATCGAAAAGAGCGTGACCTTCGTCAGCGAGGGAGTAATGGGCAGCGGCAGGCTGCCGCCGGCATTCTCGGGCGATTACATCGCCGGCGACGAGAAGGGCAGGCTGTACATATTCCCCCTCGAATCGGGCGAGGCCGCCGCCGAGATCTTCGGCTGGTACGCCGGCGAGCTCGGGGCCGCGGCAGGCGAGGCCGGATCGGGGAAGATGAAATATTCCGTGGCCGATGGTGAGGCACCCTATCGGGGGCCGGTAAAGGCCTTCATGTACGGAAGGTACATGGGCGTCGTCACGGGATTCGGGGCCGGCTCGAAGGCGGCCGGCGCCCTTGCCGGGGAAACGGTGGCACTGATCGAGGGATTCTGCGAGGCGGAGAAATAGGTTCCCCACCTGCGCGGAATAAAGATAAAGAGGGGCCGGGTCATCCCGGCCCCTCTCGTGTCTTTATACTGACGGAGCAGATCAATCGATGTACATGCTCTTGATCGCTCCCCATGTTATCTCCGCGGTAGCCGTCTCACTGCACTCCGGCGAGCCCGGGGGATAGTTGATGTAGAGGTTATTGAACGCCGTCGCCGTGTATTTGGCATGCAGCGGTCCGCAGTCGGCGAGGGACGGCCCGCCGGAAGTGGGGTGAGGTGCGATCGAGATCATGACCTGGTTACTGCTCGTCGTGATGAACATCTGGCTCGCTATCATGAACCAGTCGTTCTTGCATTCGTTGAAACCGATGCCGGCTCCATTGGAGAAGCTGCCCATTACGACCGTTACGTCGGGATTATATGTCTCAGCCGATGGCATGATTGTGGGATCATCGGGGTAATTGAGCTTGAATTCGGCGCCGAAAGCACCGTCGACACTAGGCAGACAGAAGACGTATATCGTGAGGGCGCCCGGGATCGTGGCGGCAGTGCTGCACCACGTCGTATGCTCGATTTCGGAGAACAGGCATATATAGCCTTTGGTCTGCGCGGATGTCGCGGTGGAGAACAGAAGCACCGCGAGAAAAACCATTAAATATCTCTTCATACCGGCTCCTCCCGAGAGTTGAACGTTCTGTCTGATCCGGAACGGCACGATACCGGGCCGGAAATTACGACCAGAATCACCCGGCGCCGCATGATTTCATCCACCCGCCGCACCGTTAACAGGGTTTTTACCGGAAACATACAAGATGCGTGCCATCGGCGCGTCTGGAACCGCTATCTCACTTTTCCAGAAGCCGTTCGGCCCGTTTCATCAATTCGGGGATCGGAAGGTTATAGGGGCATTTATCGAGGCATTCGCCGCATTCTGTACAGTCGCCGAACTTCATCTCCTGCGTATTCAGTCTCGATACTGCCCAGTCCTTCAGCTCGTACCGGTTGTAGTACCCCTCGATAAGAAGGAGGAAAGGTATGTTGAGCCCCGAAGGGCAGGGCATGCAGTAGCCGCACCTGCGGCAGAAGAGCTCGCCCCACGCCTCCTTCTCCTTCGACAGGGCTTCGAGCTCTTCGGGAGAGGGCGGCGCCAGATCGGCCGCTGTGACATTCTCGTCGACCTGCCTGACGGAATCCATGCCGGGGATCGAGATGTCGATCCCGCGTGTGAGGGTGAACCTGATCGCCGGCGGGACATCGGCGAGGGCGCCGCCGGCGACCGGCTTCATCCCGAGCGTTCCCATCCCAGCGGCGTGCGCGGCGGGAAGGACTTCATCCTCCCACTCCGTCTCTATCGCGTTGAAGGGAAGCTGGACCGTGTCGAACACGCCGAGGCCTGTCGCCTCGAGAAGGATGTCGCGCGAATGCCCCGTTATCCCTATCCACCGGACCTTGCCTTCGTCGCGGGCCTTCGCCAGTGTCTCGTACGCGCCTCCCGGGCCGAGTATCCTCTCGAGCTGCTCTCTGTTCCCGACCCCGTGAAACTGGTAGAGATCTATCATCCCCGTGCGGAGGTTGCGCAGGCTCGCCTCGAGTTCGCGCTTCATTCCCGCGGCGTCCCTCGACATCGCCTTCGTGGCGATATAAACAGAGTCCCTGTGTGATTCGAGGGCACGGCCGATCTTGTCCTCGCTGTCGGTATACCCCCGGGCTGTATCGTAGAAGCCGATCCCGCTGTCGAATGCGTGGAGGAGAACGCGCTCGGCCTCGGCAAACGAGAGCCCCTGGATGGGGATGCCGCCGAATCCGACTACAGACGCCTTTATATCTGTCCTGCCGAGCGTCCTTTTCTCCATGTCTCATCCTTCCATTGTTTTCCTTCGAAGTGATTCTCGATGGTGGTAGTATACACAGACGCACCAGTGGTGCGCAATCACGGTGCGCCGGACTCGGAGGACGATGAAAGAGCGGAGGTTGCCGGTGAAGAGAGCCAAGATCGTCTGTACGATCGGACCCGCCTCGAGGGACGTGGCGACTCTGGAAAGGCTCGCTGAGGCGGGAATGAACGTCGCGCGGATCAATTTCTCCCATGGGACGCACGAGGAGCACGCAGAAGTCTGCCGCCGGGTAAGGGGAATCGGGGCTGATATTGCGGTGATGCAGGACCTGCAGGGCCCGAAGATACGCGTGGGAGAGATAGACGGCGAGCTCGAACTGACCAGGGACGGGACGATCGTGCTGACCGCGGAAGACCCCGCTGGAAGGCCCGGCGTTGTACGCATCGATTACGCGAAGCTGGCCGACGAGGTGAAGCCGGGAAACGATATCTTTCTTTCCGACGGGATCATCCATCTCGAGGTCGACAGGATCGACGGAAGGGACGTGCGCTGCCGCATAATCCATGGAGGCCTGCTCACGTCGCGGAAGGGCGTCAATCTCCCCGGTGTCAGCATCAGCGCCCCCGCGCTGACAGCGAGAGACAGGGAGGATCTGGACCTTGGTATCGAGCTCGGCGTCGATTATATAGCGCTGTCGTTTGTCAGGAGCGCCGACGAGGTCAGGGAACTTAGGCAGATCCTCGGGGCGGCCGGGTCGCATGCGAAGATCGTAGTGAAGATCGAGAAGCGCGAGGCGATCGATAACTTTACGGCGATACTGGCCGAGACGGACGGGGTGATGATCGCCAGAGGCGACCTGGGAGTGGAGATCCCGATCGATAATGTCCCGGTCGTCCAGAAGGAACTGATCGACAGGTGCCAGTCGGCGGGGAAGCCGGTGATCACGGCGACGCAGATGCTCGAATCGATGACGGCGTTCGAGTTGCCCACGAGGGCCGAGGCGAGCGACGTCGCAAATGCCGTAATCGACGGAAGCGATGCCTTGATGCTCTCGGCCGAGACGGCGACGGGTATCTACCCCGTCGAAACGGTATCGATGATGAGCAGGATAATCGGGACGGCCGAGGAATACGCCCTCACCCTCCCGCACGACGAGTCCTCGACCGGCGCCCTGGCCGGAGCGGATACGGCGCTCGACGCAGACACCGATGCGGTGGCCTCGGGGGCGGTGAAGATCGCGAGCGAGGTCGGCGCGAGGGCCATCGTCGTCCTCACCCATTCGGGCAGGACCGCCAGGCTGGTCGCACGTCGGCGCCCGCCGGTCCCGGTGGTTGCCCTGACCGATCTCGATCATGTCGCGATGCAGCTCTCCCTCGTCTGGGGGGTCGAGACGATCCGGATCGACAGCATCGAGACGACCGAGGAGATCTTCGCGGTGATAAAAGAGAAGGTCAAAGGGGCCGGATACTCCGGCCGGATAGTATTGACTGCGGGCATTCCGACCAGGGAAAGGGCGCAGACCAACACCGTCCATGTCGTCGACCTGTGAGGAAAGAAAGCTTACGCGAGAGAGGTCCGCGTAAAATAATTTAACTGATAGCCCTTCTTTTCTTTCTTGCTATCAATCAAGAGATTACGTGTTCCCGGCCGCTTCTGCCTTGGCATCTGTGGGCATATAACTGATTGACAGTGACGGGATTAAGCTGATTTTCCACAGGCATAATTGCGTCCGGTCTCTGGCGGCTGATCCTCTGCTCCTGAACAGCTTGAAACTGGCACGGATATTGATACTAGATATTACGATAACCTGTGGTTGAGCCCGCGGAAACTCTATGATGCACGGGGCCTCCCCCCCCAACGTTTAAGAGAAGGCTCTACAGGTTGCAGCGTAGCCGAAGGGGATATTGAGCAGCGCGGACGAATGACTTAACCTTCGGGACCTTGGGACGGACTCATTTCGGGTCCGTCCTTTTTCTTTTCCCATAGCCGTATTTTTACGGTATCGTTATGGACAAACAGGTTCGTTTTGTTTAGATTATCGGCTGGTGCGGCGGTCGGCCGGCCGTCGCATGTTGTTTCACCTTGTGAGGAAGGGAATGACTCACCCCTTATCACGAAGGAAGATGTGGCTGACTCACCCTTTTAAGATCAATCCCGGAAGTGGACAATGAGTGATTCTGTGAAGACCCGTGCCGGAAGGGAAGGCAAGAAGGGCGATCTTGCCGTCCGGTTGACGGAAAAAGACGCTGGCGGTATCGAGATATCGGTCGAGAGCTCCGTCGGCCACATGTTCGGCCAGCAGATCGAGAAAACGGTAAGGGAAACGCTGGAAAGACTCGGCCTGGAGAACTGCGAGATAGCGATCGATGATATGGGAGCCTTCGATTATGTCATCATGGCGAGGATCGAGGCCGCCGCCAGGAGGCTCAGGAAGATCGAAGGTCCCGGATGCATTCCGGACCGCAAGGTCGATTACGGCCCTCCCCGCAGGGAGAGGCTGCGCAGGACTCGACTCTACATGCCCGGCAATAATCCCGACCTGATGCGCAACGGCGGGCTCTACGGCGCCGACAGCGTGATACTAGACCTCGAGGACTCGGTCTCTCCCGGCGAGAAGGACGCGGCGAGGATCCTCGTGAGGAACACACTCCTCTCGATCGACTATTTCGACTGCGAGCGCATAGTGAGGATCAATCCCCTGTCGACAGAGTACGGCTCAGACGACCTCGAGATGGTCGTCCCGTACGGGGTAGACACGATCCTCGTGCCGAAGTGCGAGTCGGCCGAAGACGTAAAGGCGGTGGAGAAGATCATCGCCGGGCTCGAGAAGAAGCATTCCCTCGGATACGAGGTTCTGATAATGCCGCTCATAGAGACGGCAAAGGGGATATTAAACGCATACGAGACAGGCGCCGCGAGCGATCGCGTGGTTGCGCTCTGCTTCGGGGCCGAGGATTTCACCGCCGACATCGGCGCGGAGAGGACGAAAGAGGGGACTGAGAGCTTCACGGCGCGGTCGATGCTCGTTCTCGGCGCCAAGGCCGCCGGCGTGCAGGTGATCGACACGGTCTTCTCCGACGTTCAGGACGAGGAGGGCCTCGTAGCGAACACGGAGGAGGCGATGGCGCTCGGCTTCGAGGGCAAGGGCGTGATCCATCCGGCGCAGATCGCCCCGATACATGCCGTTTTCAGTCCCGCCCCCGAACGGATCGAGTATGCGAAGAAGGTTGTGGCGGCTATAGAGAAGGCCCGTTCGGAGGGCAGCGGGGTCGCGACGATCGGAAGCAAGATGATCGACGCACCGATCGAGACGAGGGCACGGAAGATCCTCAGGCTCGCAGAGGCGCTCGGGCTCCTGGAAGAAGAAAAAAATGAAATGAACGGGAAAACAGGGGGAGGATCATGAAGATGGTCCCGAACGTTCTGGGAAGGATGATCCCGGAGGAAATAGACGGAAGGAAGCTCAAGCCCTTCATGGGCGCGCACTCCGGGCACGGCGGAGGCCGCAAGGCGGCGCCGCCGATAAGGGCGGTCCCGGACTATGCGGACAAGCTCCGGGCTTCACTCGACGAGGCTATCGACGCGTGCGGGATAAAGGACGGGATGACGGTCTCGTTCCATCATCACCTGCGCAACGGTGACTATGTCGTCAACATGGTAGTCGATAAACTCGCCGAACGCGGTCTGAAGGACCTGACGCTCGTGCCGTCGGCCCTCTTCCCGATCCACGAGCCGCTCATAAGGCATGTCGAGAACGGCGTCATCTCACACATAGAGGGATCGATGAACGGTCCCGTCGGCAGGGCATGCTCTCTCGGAAAGATGTCGAGGGCCTGCATCCTCCGCTCTCACGGTGGAAGGTACAGGGCTATCCAGGACGGCGACATAAATATAGATGTCGCGTTCATCGCCGCCCCCGCAGCCGACCATTTCGGCAACTGCAACGGGCACAGCGGTCCTTCGGCCTGCGGCGTGATGGGATACGCGCTGGCCGATTCGCTGTACGCCGACAAAACGGTTGTCATTACCGACAATCTCCAGCCCTTTCCCGTATTCCCGTGGGTGATCAAGGGCGGGAACGTAGATCATGTATGTATGGTGGACAAGATCGGCGACCCGGAGCTGATCATCTCCGGAACGACGAGGATAACGCGAAGCCCAACGCGGCAGCTGATCGCCGAGTACGCGGCGAGGTTCGTCCGGGACATCGGGCTGCTCGACGAGCCCGACTTCTCCTTTCAGTCGGGAGCAGGAGGCATTTCGCTCGCCTTCCTCAAGTATCTCGGCGACATCATGCGGGAGAGGGGCGTCGTGGCCCGGTTCGCGCGCGGAGGATCGAACAGGTACCTCGTCGACATGCTCGAGGAGGGCCTGATCGAGTACATCCTCGACGGCCAGTGCTTCGACCTCGTTGGAGTAAGGTCGCTGAGGGAGAACCAGAGGCACCTCGAGACAGATCCCTTTACATCGTATTGCTACCACACGAAGGGCAACTTCGCCCCGCTGGTGAAGGTCGGGATCCTCGGTGGGACCGAGATCGACGTCGATTTCAACGTCAATGTCAACACGCACACCGACGGCTGGCTGTTGCACGGCATCGGCGGTTTCACCGATGTGACCGATTCTCAGATCACGATGATCACGGCGCCGCTTCTGCGCGGGAGGCTTCCGGTGATCACCGACAGCGTCACGACGGTTACCGCTCCGGGCGAGGTCATCGATGTGCTCGTCACGGAACGGGGAATAGCGGTCAATCCAGCCCGCAAGGATATCCTGGGGCGACTGAAAGGGAGCGACCTGCCCGTAAGGACGATAGGCGAGCTGAGAGACATGGCCGTCGGCCTCTCCGGAATCCCCGAGAAGCCGGATTACGAGGAGAGGGTCGTGGCCCTGATCGAATGGCGGGACGGCACGGTGATCGATACGGTCAGGCAGCTTAAGGCACAGACATAGCAATCTGCAGGAGGAGAATCCGTGAGCAGCAGTGACGCCGCTCTCGCAAGGGGCCTTGCCGCGAAAATCACCGCCCTCGCCGAGGACAGGGGCAGCCTTGTCAGCGATCGCGGCGAGATCTTCGAGCTCGCCCTGAAGGACAGGGTCACCCTGGAAACGAGGGGAACGGACGATGTTCTCAGCAGCTTCGGCAGCCCGTCGTTCGTTACGAAGGTCACGAGCCGCTCGGCTGCGATGACCGAGGTCTTCTTCGGCGAGCCGGACGAACGACAGGCGGAAATCCTCCAGGGAGCGTACGGCTGGCTCGAGAGGCATGTCGAGGCTGGCGGAAAGCTTCTCGTGATGGACAAGCTGATGGGTCTTAATCCCGAGCATTCACATCACTGCAGGACTATCATTACGCCGGAATATGCGCGGATGCTCGTCCTGTGGGACAAGCTGATCTTCGATCTCCCCGCGGGGCGCGAGGGGAATGAGCCCGACCAGGTCCAGATAATGATCCCGGAGTGGGGCGAAACCGCCGAGTCGAAGGGACTGCCGCCGATCAGCATTCTCGCCGACGCAGATAACAGGGCGACCTGGGCGCTGGGGACGGATTACTTCGGCGAGGTCAAGAAGGGCCACCTCAGGATGGCGATGTACCGTGAGAAGGTCCTGATGAAAGAGGGCAGGGGCGGAGGCCTCGGTATACACGCCGGCGGGAAGCTTATCAGGGCGAGGGACGATGAGAGCGGAGAGCTTGTCGAGAAGGGCGCGATATTCTTCGGGCTGAGCGGGACTGGAAAGACGACCCTCTCGGTCCATCACTTCTGGCTCGATCCGGATAAGGACGAGACCGTCGTCATAAGGCAGGATGATTTCTTCGTGCTGACCGACAAGGCACAGGCGTTCGGCACCGAGGACAACGCGTACATCAAGACCGAGGGGCTCGAGGGAGAGGGACAGCCCCTTCTTTACACCGGCGCGACGAGCCGGAAGGCGGTCCTCGAGAATGTATACGTCGATCCGGAGACGCGCAATGTCGACTTCTTCAGGTACGACCATCCCTTCGTCCCCGGCGGGAAGTGCCTCAACGGCCGCGGCATCGTAATCCGCCGCGAGCTCGATTTCACCGACGACAAGGTCGACATCGACCGCGTCGACATGATCTTTTTTATAACAAGACGCGAGACGATCGTCCCGCCGCTCGCCAAGCTCAACACGGAACAGGCGGCAGCCTTCTTCATGCTCGGCGAATCGATCCTCACCTCGGCAGCCGACCCGACGAAGGCGGGCCAGACTGTGCGATCGGTCGGAACCAATCCCTTCATCGTCGGCTCGCAGGGCGATGAGGGAAACATCTTCTACGATATTCTCAGGAAGAACCCCGGTGTACAGTGTTTCCTCTTCAACACGGGCGGCTTCGGCGGCAGGCAGGTCGAGGTGGAGAGGGAGAGCCTCGCCAACCCCGGTGCTTTGGAGATCCTCCGCCGCTACCTCGGCGGGTTCTGGCACCTGGACAAGGGGCTGGGAATAAAAAGAGAGCTCCGCGACGGTACGGAGGAGTGGTTCCGCGTCAACCAGGTGCGGTTCGGGCTGGTCGATCGAGGCACGAAACGTCTATGGACGAAAGAGAACATCGAGAGCGTGTTCGAGGATATCGACCACGGTCGCAAGAAGGCCGCCGACTACGAGCTTGTCAAGGCGTATTGCCTCGCCGGCCAGAAGATCCGGATCCAGGATTCCGCCGCGCTGATAAGGGAAGTCGCCCGCGGAAGGGTTGCATGGATCTCCGAGGACTACTGGGGTTACGAGGTCCCGGCCGAGGTGCCCGGACTCGACCTGCACAGGTTCGACGAGCACCGGTACTATTCCGACGATGAGATCAGGAAGCTCAATGACCGGCTGCGCGACGAGCGCATCGAGTGGCTGCACTCATTCGACGATCTCAATCCGGAGATAAGGGAGATATTCGGGTAGGTATCCGGGCCGGGGATCAGGCTTTTGCTCGTATTATTGCCCGGACCTTCTCCAGGATCTCTTCTGAAACGCTGTCGGCGCCGGCCATCACGGACGCTGATGTTATCGCATCGAACTTCTTTTCCTCCATGTCCGGCATCCAGTCACCGTCCCCCGACGTGATGAGCACCACGATGCCGGAGAGCTCCGGGTTCTTTTCCAGGAAAGCCTTCACCTCCGAGTCGATGGCCCAGGAGGTGCATCTGGTCATCAGGATGATCGCCGTGTAATCCGAGCCGTCCTCGTTCGTGAGCTGCTTTATCCCTATGAACTTGACGTAGACAGGTTCGTCCCTGAACGCTTCTACTATCCGCCTGGCTATTTCCACCTTGAAATCGCTGTCCCTGGATGCGAGCAGTATCCTGGTGTCGAAGAGTTCCTCTCCGACCTCGTACGAGTCGATATCGGGCTGAGGCACGGCCTTGCGGCCGGCTGAGCAGGCCATCAGCAACAGTGGTAAAAGCACAGGCGCCAGGAGTCTTGCCGCATTCATGTCATTTTCTTCCTAGAATAAAGTGTGGATGCCGATCGTCCATCTCCGGTCCCATTTCTCAGTCTCGCCCGACAGCTCCGGATGGCTCAGCCACAGCGGC
>JAUWMD010000002.1 GCA_030613345.1 Candidatus Krumholzibacteriota bacterium | reverse complement strand
AAGCGACTCTTCCACCTTCCGGGTACAGCCCTCGTAGAGAGTGAGCATGTCTTCTCCCTGTATGGCGAATATCGTCACCTCGCCGGGCATATGCATTCCGAGCTGCCTTCCCAGCTCGAGGGCGGTGACTAAATCGATGTCGTGGCATGAAGACAGTCTGGGGGTGATCTTCAGGTCGTCTGCACGCAGCCGGAATACCGTACCCGCCTCCTCGCCGTCGAGAAGGATCGCGTCGACCAGAACAGCCCTGTCGAAGCCTCCGAGCATCTCCATCAGGTTCATCCCTGCGCTTTCCGTCTCGATAACGGTTACGTCGTCTCCGAACCTCCCGGATAACATGCGCGCGACATACACCCCGGCGCCGTCGTCGCTCAGGACGGTATTACCCAGACCGATGATAACCGTTTTCATCGGATTACTCCCGGAATCTTCCACGATGCGCTACCTCGATACCTCGTTCAGTATCTCGCCGTCGAGATCGCGTATCTCGACTGTAAGCGGCATCTTTCCGGGCAGACTGTGCGTAGCGCAGCTGAAGCACGGATCGTACAGACGGAACGCCATCTCGACCATGTTGAGCAGCCCTTCGGTCACTTCGCCGCCCGGCTTGATGAGATTCTGGGCCGCCTTTTTGACGGCCATGTTTATCGAGGCGTTGTTATTCGTCGTCCCGACGATCAGGTTTGCCTTGGTCACGATCCCGTTCTCGTCGGTCCAGTAGTGATGCGTGAGTGTTCCGCGAGGGGCCTCGACGATTCCCACACCCTCTCTCGGCGTGGTCGATGGGATCACCCTTACGTTCGGATCTGTGATCTCCGGATCGTTGATCAACTCCTGCATCCGCTCGGCGGCATAGAGCATCTCTATGAGCCTCGCCCAGTGGTTCACCATCAGCTTGTGGCACGGTTTTCCGCCGACGGTCTCGAACATCTTCTCGTACTCTTCCTGAGCCTTCGGTGTCGCCATCCCGTCCGCCGCATTGAGCCGCGGAAGCGGATTGGCCTGGAAGAGAGGAGTCCCTTCGCCCTCGACGAATCCTTTCCAGCCCCTGTCCTTGATATAGGGGAATTTAAGGTAGGACCAAGGTTCGACATGTTCGGCTATGTAATCGAGGTATTCCGGTTCGGAGTACTTGAACAACTCTTCCCCGTTTATATCCGTAACCCGTACCTTCCCATGGTAGAAATTCACCTTATTGTCATCGTCGACCAGCCCCATGTAGTTGGTCACCTGTTCGAATATATCGCCCATTATAAGCTCGAGATAGTCGCTGTTGCTCAATACGAGATCGTTGAACAACTTCAGGCTCAGCTCTGCGAAGCCGACCTGTTCAGCGGCAAGACTCTTGACCTTCTCTGCGTTCTCGTCGCTGAGTGCACGCGTCACTCCGCCGGGAATGTTCCATACGGGATGCGTGGCGCGGCCTCCTATCATAATCTGTATTTCCTGCGAAATCCCTCTCTGCCTGAGCACTTCCCTGCCGAGCTTCAATCCGACCTTGTTTATCAGCCCGAGAACATTTCTTTCGGCCTTCGGGGCCTGTGGTCCGAGAACGAAATCCGGAGCCGCGAGAGCGTAGAAATGAGCGGCGTGGCTATGGATATAATGCGCCATGTAATACATTTCCCGGAGTTTTTTAGCTACCAGCGGAATCTCCACTCTAAACACGTTGTCAACGGCTTTCCCCGCGGCCATGTGATGGGCCGCCGGGCAAACGCCGCATATCCTAGGCATGATCCGGGGGATCTCCTCCACAGGGAGACCCTCTACGAATTTCTCGAACCCCCTCAACTCCGGAATCTGAAGGTATGCGTTCTCGACCGATCCGTCGTCGTTGATGAATATGCTTATCTTCCCATGGCCTTCGAGGCGTGTGATCGGATCTATATCTACGCGCTTCATACCTTTTTCCTCCTCAGTATCGAAGCAGCAGTGCTGAACCTGTGAAATGTCCGGAGCGGATCGACTATCCCATCGAGCACCTTGTCGATCTCTTTCTCTTCCTTCGGTTCCAGGACCGAGGCGAGCGCGCTGACCATCTTGACTCCCTGATCGTATACGTCATCAAGGGGACCGTAACATCCCCTGCACGGCACACCGGAGTTGATGCACCTGGCGCCGCACCCCTCCCTCGTGACCGGCCCGAGACAGATGAGACCCTGTTCGAGCAGGCATTTCCCCGGCTCGGGGATCATCTCGAGAGGCCGCTTGATAATGCTTATCTCTTTCTCTTCCTTCTCGTGCGGGCACTCGTCGCAGAGGGTTTTAGTACCGGCCCCGATCACAGACCCTTTCGGGGGAAGCTCACCGATGAAAACGGCGGAAAGGGCAGAAAATATCTGTTCAGGAACGGGTGGGCAACCGGGAATATAGTAATCAACGTCGACGACCTGATCGAGCGTCTTGACAGTGTTGTAGAATCTCGGAAGCTCAAGCTCGTTTCCGTCCACAGTCGACCTCTCCAACGGCATTGTGCCGTCGGGATTTTCGTTCGATTCAGTCTCCAAGTAGACTCGCTCCAACACTGACTGCTTCGTGTGATAGTTGGCCAGGCTGGGCAGCCCGCCGATATGAGCACAGGCTCCGAGGGCGACCATGGTCTTCGACTTGCGCCTGAGGAGTTTGGCCATCTCTTCGTTTTCAGAATTTCTGATCGCCCCGTTGTACAGGACGATATCGAACTCGGCGTCTTCCATGGCCCGGACATCGTCGTATTTGAAATCGAGTGCGATGGGCCAGAACAGCAGGTCCATCTTCTCGGCTACATCGAGGATTTTTTCATGGAGGTCGAGCACGGCGACATCGCAACCGCCACATCCAGCTCCCCAGTAGATACCGCCTTTAAGCTTCATCTGCCTCACCGCTTTCTACGTTGTGAGCTTCATGAGGATCAATGTCGTCCTTCATCGCTTCGGCGATCGATTCCTTTATGGCAAGCGGACCAAGTTTCCGTAACTGCTCTGTGAAATCGTCAACGATCCTGGCGAATCGTTCTCCCTCCGATGCCGCCACCCATTCGAGCCTGAGGCGCTCCGGTTCGATGCCGTATTCGGACAGGATACGTTTCAGAAGCATGTACCGCCTGAGCGCCTTGTAATTGCCTTCCTGATAGTGGCAATCTCCAGGATGACAACCAGCGATAAGCACCCCATCCGCGCCTTCATAGAGCGCCTTCATGATGTAGGTCGGCTCGATCCTGCCGCTGCACATCACTCTGATAGACCTGATGTTGTGAGCGTACTTGATCCTTGCCGTCCCGGCGAGATCGGCCCCCGTGTAAGAACACCAGTTGCAGAGGAATCCGACTATCCTAGGCTCGAAACTCATCGCATCATCCCTTCCATCTGTTTATCTTATTTCAAGCTCAAAGAAGACCTTCTATCTCGGCGAATATCTGTCTGTTCTCGAAGTGTCTCGCGGATATGGCGTTACTCGGACATCCCGCGGCACAGGTACCGCATCCCTTGCAGAGCGCTTCATTCACCACGGAAACGCCTTTTTCCTCATCGTACTTGACAGCGAGGTACGGACAGAGCGTGTTGCACAGTTTGCATCCGGAGCATCGATCCTCGTCCACGACAGCGATCGCCGCTTCGACCTCGACTTCTTTCCTGTCAATCAGCGAAAGGACTTCGGCTGCAGCCGCCGCTCCCTGAGCCACGGTATCCGGAATATCCTTCGGACCCTGACAGCCGCCGGCGATGAATACTCCGTCGGAAGTAGTGGATACCGGTGCGAGTTTCGGATGTTTCTCAATGAAGAAGCCATCGCTTCCCAGGCTGCACGAGAATATTCGCGACAGCTCCTTGGCATCCTCATTCGATTTCATGGCGGAGCACAACACCACCATATCGAGAGGTATCCGGCGAAGGGCGCCTATCAGGGTATCCTCGCAGAGGACAATCAGCTTTCCCTCTTCGTCGGAATCTATCGCGTAATCGGTGATCTCCGCCGCCCGTCCCCTGATGAACTGGACCCCTTCCTCGAGCAGCCTGTGGTAGAATTCCTCGTATCCCTTTCCGAAGCATCTCATATCGATGTAAAAACTATAGACGTCCGCATCTGTCTTTTCCTTTATCAGGTGCGCGTATTTCAGCGCATACATGCAGCATACCCGGGAACAGTACTTGTAATAATTCTCGTCCCTGCTTCCGACGCAGTGTATGATTCCGACACTCGACGGCTCTCCGCCGTCGGTCATCAGGATCCGTCCGCCGGTTGGTCCCGCGGCGCAGTTCAGATGCTCGAATTCGAGCGAGGTTACCACGTTTTTCAGGCGCCCGTAGCCGTATTGTCCCATTACGGAAGGGTCGAACAGTTCGAAGCCCGTCGCCATGATTATATTCCCCACATCCACCTCGATCGTTTCTTCCTGCAATTCGTAATCGATCGCATCCCTGTCGCAGATCTTCGCGCAGTACCCACACTCACCTGTCTGGAAATGTATGCAATGTTCCGTGTCGATATATGGTATATTCGGCACCGCCTGCATAAACGGCAGGGTGATCGCTTTGGAAGGTCCCAGAGAGAGTTCTTCATGGATGATTTCGCGACCTTCCTGATCCTCGACATGAATGATCTTCGTCGGGCATACCAGTGCGCATGCACCGCACGCGATACAGGCGTCACTCGACTTGTCGTACGGAGTCGCTACCCGGCGGTCGAGGCCTCTGCCCGCAAATGAGATCGCATGCGCCCCGACTAGCTCTGCGCAGACCCGCACGCAGAGGCCGCAGAGAATGCACCCCTCTTCCTGCTTCTCGAGACGAACCTTCTCGATACCGTATTCTTCGGCGAGATCTTTCAGTACCTGGATATCCGGGCATCGCGCGAGGAGCATTTCTACGATCATGCCGCGAATACGACGTATCTTGTCGGTGTCCGTGCGCACCTTGATACCGTCCCATACCTGGTAATTGCAGGCGGTCACGACCTTGCCTCCGCCGCGGGGATACTCGACCTCGACGGAACAGAGGCGGCATGCGGCGTATGGCTCGACCAGAGGCGTATAGCACAGCGTCGGGATTTGTACGCCGAGCAGTTTGGCCGCATCGAGGATCGTGGAACCCTCAGCGAGGGATACGGATTTCCCGTCGACTTCCAGATGCACGAGAACCTGACTTGCTTCCTTTTCTTCCATCTAAATCCTTATCTCCTGATCACCGCGTCGAAATTGCACACGTCGTAACAGATACCGCACTTGATACATGTGCTCGAATCAAGGGTGTGCAATTCCTTCGGCTCGCCGCTGATGCAACCGGCCGGACAGTTCTTCGCGCAGAGTGTGCAGCCGGTACAGTTATCCGCCGATATCGAGTATGTCACCAGCTGCTTGCATACCCCCGCTGGGCACTTCCCTTCGAATATGTGCGCTTCGTATTCGGATCTGAAATAGTTCAAAGTGCTCAGGATCGGATTTGGCGCCTGGGTTCCAAGAGCGCAGAGCGACGCTTCGGCTATCGTTTCAGCAAGCTCCTCGAGCAGCTGCAGATCCTCCGCGCTTCCCTCTCCGTTCGTGATCCTGTCGAGTATCGTGAGCATGTGTCGTATTCCCTCTCTGCACGGTACGCATTTGCCGCACGATTCCTCTTTCAGGAAGCTGAGGAAATATTTGGCGACATCGACCATGCAGTCATCCTCATCCATAACGATCATCCCGCCGGATCCCATCATCGATCCGACCTCTGTCAACCGGTCGAAATCTACCGGGAGATCGATCAAGTTGAACGCGCCCTTCTTTCCCTTCTCCTCTACATCGACGACGAGGCATCCGCCGGATGGGCCGCCAGTCTGAACAGCCTTGAATTTTTTCGTGCCCTTGACGCCCCCACCGATATCGAAAAGGATCTCACGAAGCGTGATTCCCATGGGCACCTCGACGAGACCCGTGTTCTTCACCTTGCCAACGAGTGAGAACACCTTCGTTCCCTTGCTGCCATCAGTTCCCAGGGAACTGAACCATTCGGGGCCCCGCTCGATGATGGGCGGAACATTTGCCCATGTTTCGACGTTGTTCAGGTTCGTCGGTTTATCCCAGAGGCCCTTCTCGACGGTATGTATGTATTTCGCCCGGGGTTCGCCGGCCCTCCCTTCCAGAGATGCCATCAGCGCCGTAGACTCACCGCACACGAACGCTCCGCCCCCCCTGTTGATCCTGATCCTGAAATCAAAGCCGGATCCGAGTATGTTCCCACCAAGAAGTCCGTACACCTCCGCATCCCGTATCGCATTCAACAGGCGCTCGATCGCGAGGGGATACTCCATACGTACGTAAACGAACCCGTCTTCCGCACCGATGGCGTATGCGCCGATGATCATTCCTTCCAGAATACTGTGCGGATCCCCTTCCATTAGACTTCGGTCCATGAACGCTCCGGGATCTCCTTCATCACCGTTGCAAACGACATAGTGGATGTCCCCCGGTGCATTCCTGCACGATCTCCATTTCCTGCCCGTCGGGAATCCTCCCCCTCCTCGTCCGCGCAGCCCCGATCGCTCGATCATCGAGATGACCTCTTCAGGCTGGAGACCGGAAAGAACCTTGGCGAGCGAGGAATAGCCGCCGACGGCTATGTAATCATCGATGTTGTTGGGATCGATCTTGCCGATATTGCGTAGAACGACGCGCATCTGTTTCTTGTAGAAAGGGATCTCATCCTCGTTCCGTGCTCGTTCGCCCGAAACCGGATCCTTGTACAGGAGTCTTTCGATGATTTCGCCGGTTGTAACTGTTTTTTCGACGATATCATCCACGTCCCGCTCTCTTACCTCCATGTACAGGATGCCTGCCGGTTTCATGACGACGAGGGGGCCATTCTCGCAAAAGCCGTGGCAACCTGAAATCTTCAGCTCGACCGTCGCGTCGAGCTGACGGGATTCGATCGCCTCGGTAAATTTCTCAAACACACGTATGCTTCCCTTGGCGACACATCCCGTTCCAGCGCATATCGTGATCCTGTTAATGTCATCCCTGCGCTCGGAGCTCAGCCGGTCACGAAAAGCGGAAAGCTCTGGAGGAGACTGGAAACGAATATTCGTTTCAACCGACATGGCGTCCTACTTCTGTGAATACTTGCCCAATATATCCTTGACCTTACTCGGTCTCGTCTCGCCGTGGTAATCGGAATCTACGAGTACCAGCGGTGCCAGTGCGCAGGCTCCTACGCAGTTTACCGTTTCAAGCGTGAAGTCGAGATCCGGCGTCGTCTGCCCGGCTTTCACTCCCAGTACCCTTTCGAAGTTTTCAAGGATCATGGGGCCTCCCCTGAGATGACAGGCCGTTCCCAGGCAGACCTTCACCTCGTGCGTTCCGCGCGGCTCCAGACTGAACGAGCGATAGAACGTTGCCACCTCGTAAAGCTGGGATAACGGAAGATCCAGATCATCAGCGACGATCCGAAGCGCATCCTCGGGCAGGTACCGGTACTCTTCCTGGATGTCCTGGAGGATCATGATCAGCGAATCGACACGATGCTCGAAGCTCTCCAGTATCTCCGCCACTTTCTCGGGCCGCACTTCCTTGATCTTCGACATGTTTCGTCCGGAGTTACAGCACTCTTTCATTGATCAACCTGCCCTCGATCGTGATTCTTCTCTTTCTGGGTGATGTCGTACTGGGGCATGCTTCCCAGCAGTCTCCGCAACCGTTACAGCGGTCCTCGTCGACGAAGCGCTGTTTTTTCCTGATCTTGATCGTGAAATTTCCGATGTATCCGGATACTTCCTCGACCTCGGACCATGTCAACAGTTCAACGTTCGGATGTTTGCCGACCGCCACCATCTTCGGAGTCAGTATGCATGCGGCGCAGTCCAGCGTCGGGAATGTTTTGTCGAAATGCGACATATGGCCGCCCAGGGCGGGGGAACGTTCGACCAGATACACCTTCTTGCCGGCCTCGGCAATGATCAATGCCGCCTGGATACCGGCTATTCCTCCACCCACTATCAGCGTATCAGGATGGATAGGGACTTTCTTGGTTTTCAGGGGCTCCAGCCATACCGCCTTGCCGACCGCAGCAGCCACGAGAGCCTTCGCCTTTTCCGTGGCGTATGAACTGTCGGCGGTCACCCAGGAGCAATGTTCCCTGACATTGGCCATCTGCATGAGATAACGGTTGAGATCGGCCGTTTCCACGGCTTCGCGAAAAGTCTTTTCGTGCATAAGTGGGCTGCAGGCGGCGACGACGACCCGTTCGAGATCATGCTCCTTGATATCCTTGGCGATCAGTTCCTGGCCGGGTTCCGAACACATGAATCGGTAGTCTCTGACAAGCGCGACATTGTCCAGTTCCCTCACGAACTCGGCAACCTCCGGGATATTGACCATCCCGGCGATGTTCGACCCGCAGTGACACAAGTACACGCCGATCCGTGGCGTTTCTTCCTTCGCTCCATTCTTGGTCATCCTGAAGCACCTTTCGCTCTAGCGGCCGGCCTGTACGGCACAATGTTCATATTCAGACCGAGTCTTCCCTCGTCGATACCGAACGCGAGCCCGATCAATTGCGTGAAAAACAACACTGGAATATGGTAATTCGTCCCGTATACCTTGTTGATCTTGTACTGGTAGGCGTCAAGATTGAGCTGACACAGGGGGCAGCATGTCACTATGCAGTCGGCGCCGCTGCGTACGGCGCATTCGATGAGCGGCTTCGCGAGACCCAGAGCGGTTTTTTCGTCGATGCCGATCAACGCTCCGCTGCAGCATTTTGTCTTGAGAGGATAATCCACGACATCGCCGCCAAGGGCTGAGATGATTTCGTCCATCGCGAACGGGACATCTGGGCTGTCCCTTTCGGTGAACGGTCTTACGACCTGGCAGCCGTAGTACGGAGCCACCCTCAAAGACAAATCCGCCCTGACCATGCCGGAGAGGCGTTCCATCCCGATGTCTTCGGAAAATACATACAGGAGGTGCCGGACATTTACTCCCCCTTTGTATTCCAGTCCCGCGGCGGAGAGTGCGTTGTTGATCTTCGTACGTATGTCCGGATAATCTTCGAAATAGTGGTCGACCTTGCTCAGCGTGATATAGCAGGCGCTGCATGGCGTAATGAGGTCGAGTCCGGTCGATTCGGCGATGGCCAGATTTCTCGCGGCTACCGCCATCGAGGCAATATCCTCGACGGAGAGATAAGCCGTAGCGCCGCAGCAGTTCCAGTCGGCAAGTTCCTTCAGCTCTATATCCAGGTGCTCGCATACAGCTCTCGCCGAAATCTCGTACGGCTTTCCCGTCGCCTCGGCCGAACAACCGGGATAATAGATATAGCTCTGTTTCGTCGCCATTACAAGCTTTCGCTCTTTGCCTTTCGAATGATCGCTCTCAACTCGTTTCTGGCCTTGATCCTGTTACGGCGAATCGGAAGGCGGCCGTGTTTCATGAGCTTCAGCCCCAGCACAGCATTTTTCAGGAGAAGCGTGGGGTCGGTCTTCAGCATGAAGCGGACCATCAGTTCCGGTTCGAAGCTCCTTCCATCCCGCTCGACAATATCGACGAAGGAACTGTAAAATGCCCCCGCTGCGTTCTTTCTCCGAACGTACCTCTCCTTAAGGGCTATTCGCTTCAACGCGTACATTACATCGGTGATCTTTATCTGGCGCGGACACCTGACAGTGCATATGTAGCAGGAAGTGCAGTACCAGTATGTGTTGCTGTTGAGTACATCCTCGCGGAACCCCGCTTTCACCATCGCGAACAGACGGCGGGGCGTGTGATCCATCACGTGAGCTGTCGGGCAGGAGCCGCTGCAGGTACCGCACTGAAAGCAGTCGATAATCCGCTCTCCGCCGGGCAGATGCGCAATCTCATCAAGAAAATCCTTATCGATGGCTTTTTGCTTGAGCTTGTGCGTATTCATTCCACTCCCGCCGAATATTCAAGTTACACGTGAGAAGAAGCCTGCTCCGCCCCCCATCGAAAAACGGTGAAAAATAGAGACTTATGCTAACCAAACTCTCCTAACACGTCAAGCCAAAATTCCGGCCTGTCCACTGCTGCTGCGGAGGATCCCCTCGATTTCTGCCAGGATCTGGTTGTTCTGGAAATGCTTTGCCGATATCGCATTGCTGGGGCACCCCGCAACGCATGTCCCGCAACCCTTGCAAAGAGCCTCGTTGACGACGGAGACCCCTTTCTCCTCATCATACTTGATCGCCAGATAAGGACACAGAGTGTTACATATCTTGCAGCCCGAACACTTGTCCTCGTTTACTTCCGCCGTTGCCGATTCGATCTCGATCTTTTCCCTTGTGATCATCGACAGGACCGCGCTCGAAGCGGCTGAAGCCTGGGCGACCGTATCGGGGATGTCTTTCGGCGACTGGCAAGCGCCTGCGATAAAAACCCCGTCCGTCGCCGTGGCAACGGGGCCGAGCTTGGGATGCTTCTCTATGACAAAACCGTCCTTGCCGATACTGACGTTGCAGAGATTCGCCACGGCGGGAAGGGTCTCGTGCGCTTCGAGACCAGTGCATAGAACGACCATGTCGAGCG
Organism: Candidatus Krumholzibacteriota bacterium; assembly: GCA_030613345.1. Lineage (GTDB taxonomy): Bacteria > Krumholzibacteriota > Krumholzibacteriia > Krumholzibacteriales > Krumholzibacteriaceae > JAUWCL01. Next base: position 22,797 of record JAUWMD010000002.1, on the reverse strand, counting down.
GGATCCGGCGTATCGAACCGACCAGCGTGTCCTCCACCTTGACGACGAGTTTTCCCCTTTCAGCCTCCTCCAGATGCACTTCGGTGACTTCAGCCACCTTGCCGCGAACGAACCTAACGTCCTCCCCCAGCAGCCTGTCATAGAATTCCTCGTACCCCTTGCCGAAACATCTCATGTCGATGTAGAAATCGTAGACTTCCGCATCGATCTTCTCCTTTATAAGATGCGCGTATTTCAGGGCGTACATGCAGCAGACCCTCGAACAATATTCGTTGTAATTCTTGTCCCGGCTTCCCACACAATGGACTATTCCGATCGATTTTGGTTCGGTCCCGTCGGCCATCAGGATATTTCCGCCCGTGTTGCCGGAGGCGCAGTTCATTATCTCGAATTCTACGGCGGTAAGGACGTTGTCGAATATCCCGTAGCCATAATTCCCGATCTGTGCCGGATCGAAGGGCTGGAAGCCGGTGGCAAGGATGATGTTGCCTACCTCGAACTCGACCAACTCGTCCTCCATGTCGTACTTGATCGCGTTGCGTTCGCATACCTCGGCGCAGATACCGCACTTGCCGTTCTTGAAACGGATGCAGGTTTCGGCGTCTATCACCGGGATCGCCGGCACTGCCTGCATGAAAGGTATAAATATCGAAGTCACAGGTCCGAGCGAGAGTTTCTCATGGACGTTGCCCTTGCGGGGCACCCGCGTTCCCGGGCACTTCTCCCAGCAGGCGCCGCATCCGTTGCACAGATCCACGTCAACGTACCTTGCCTTCTTTCGGACTGTGACGTTGAAGTTTCCGACATAGCCGCCGACATCCTCGACCTCCGACCAGGACATCAGCTCGATGTTCTCGTGCTGGCCGACCGATACCATTTTTGGTGTCAGGATACATGCCGAGCAATCGAGCGTCGGAAAGGTCTTGTCGAACTTGGCCATGTGGCCGCCGATCGAGGGCTCCTTCTCGACGAGAACGACATTCTTGCCGGCGTCGGCAAGGTCGAGCGCTGCCTGTATGCCGGCTATGCCGCCGCCGATGACCAGAGTCCTCGGGTTGATCGGGACTTCCCTCTTCGTCAGGGGCTCCTGGAGCCTCGTCCTTCTTACAGCCGCTTCTATCAGGTCCTTCGCCTTGTCCGTCGTCCGTTCGACATCTACGTGCACCCACGAGCACTGCTCGCGGATATTGGCCATCGTAAAGAGGTATTCGTTCAGGCCACCACGGGTGCACACGTTCCTGAATGTCTTCTCGTGCATCAACGGAGAGCAGGACGCGACGACGACCCTGTTGATCAGGCCATCCTCGATATCTTTCTGGATGAGCGACTGCCCGGGATCGGAACACATGAACTTGTATTCCCTCACGAGCGTGACGTCATCAAGCCCTTTGGCGAACTCGACCACCTCGTCGATGTCTACCTTGCCGGCGATGTTCGTACCGCAGTGGCAGACGTATACACCAATACGTTCAGACATATCACGCTCCCTGTAGTATCTGTTTCATCGGCCTGGTCATCTTCACCGCGAGCCTTCCCAGCCCGAGTTCCTTCGCCGGTCTGTCCAACGCCAGCCCTATCAGCTGCGTGAAGTATATGACAGGAATATTGAATTTCGTGCCGAACAGCCTGTTTACCTTCGACTGGTAAACATCGAGGTTCATCTGGCACAGCGGGCAGATCGTCACGATGCAATGAGCCCCGTTGCTTTCCGCGTCGGCCAGGATCTCCATGCACAGCTTCATAGCCTGCTTTTCCTCGGTACCCATCAAAGACGAACCGCAACATTTCGTCTTCATCGAATACTTGACGCAGGTGGCTCCAGTTGCCTCGATCAACCTGTCCATGCTGACCGGATTGTCCGGATCATCAATATTCTCCTCGTCCGCTCCACACCCGTAGTAGTGAGGCCTGACGATCTGACAACCGTAGTAAGGAGCGACGTTGAGACCTTTGAGCTTCTTTTTAACCAGTCCGGCGATCTTTTCCATACCGACATCGTTGACGATCACGTTGAGTATATGCCGGACCCGCGTGTTGCCGCTGTAGCTCAGACCGCCGGCTTCGAGAGCCTGGCCGAGCTTCTTTCTCAGATTGGGATAATCGGCGAAATACTGGTTGGTCTTTTTCAGGACGAGGTAGCAGGCGCTGCACGGAGTTACGATGTCGCGGTGGTGCTTCTCAGCCAGCGCCAGGTTCCTTGCGGAGATGGCGAAGCTCATCAGCTCCCTGACAGACATGTAGGCTGTCGCTCCGCAGCAGTTCCAGTCTTCCAGTTCCTCGAGTTCTATGCCGAGCAAGGGGGTAACGGAGTCGATCGATTCCTGGTAAAGATTCGCGGTCGCCTTCACGGAACACCCGGGATAATAAGTGTACTTCATTATATTTCCCCCAGCTCGTCGACCTTCTTCAGGATCTTTCGTAACTGATCGATATTCTTAATCTTGTGAGGCATTATGGGCAGGCGGCCGTTAGAGAAAAGCTTCCAGCCCTGGGGAATGAAATTGAAGGCGTGATGCGGCTCCGCAAACAGTATGTAACGGGTCATAAGCTCTGTCTCGTGATTCCGCCCGTACTTGTTTACCAATCTGACGAAATTATTCGAAAGGATCGCCGCTTTCCTCCCTTTCTTCGCCTTGCCTTCCTTGATTGCGATGCGTTTGAGGGCGTACATGACGTCGGTGATCTTGATCTCCTTGGGACATCTCACAGCGCATGTATAGCACGACGAGCAGTACCATATAGTGTTCGATTCGAGCACCTCGTCCCTGAATCCGGCCCTTATGAGGGAGAATATCTTCCTCGGAGCGTAGTCCATAACGGCGCCCTGCGGGCATGAACCGCTGCATGTCCCGCACTGGATACACTTCTTTATCTCTTGTCCGCCGGGAAGCGAATAGATCTCGTCGAGAAAATCATGATCCAGTACAGACTCGTAAACCACTTCTCTTTTAAGCATTTAACTACCAACCTCGCAGGCTTTTCAAGGCTCCTGAACCGATTGAGAGGCAAAAAAAACAGAAGGTCGCAACAGGAATTTTACTATAGAAAAATAAAAAGTCAACTATATTTTAAATCGTTGTGTAATCAGGACATCCGGTGTCTTTTTTTCCGTTACGGTCCTGGCGGCCCCCTTTTCGGCCCGATCCATATTTCTTGATGCGTTTAAATCGGTTTGGCGTTATAATCGAACCATACCCGACCTGTATGAGCCGAAAGGAATGATGATGAGAAGGTTTTCGATCGTCGCCGCGGGCCTTCTGCTCGCGTTTACCGTATCCTGCGGAGATTCAGCCCTCAAATATTACAACCTCGGTGTAGAAGCCGCCCAGAGGAACGAGATAGACGAAGCCATCGTCCAGTGGCAAAAATCCGCCGAAATAAATCCATCAGATCCGGATACGAGGTACAATCTCGGCATGGCCCTGCTCGAGCGGGAGGAATACGCAGAGGCGGAGAATCAATTCCTCGCGGCGGCCAGGATAAAAAGCGACGATTACAGACTACAGTACGGGCTTGGACACTCGCTGGAGATGCAGGGCAAGTATGCCGAGGCAAAAAGGGCTTACCGGTATTCTATCGACCTCAAATCGAATTTTCACCCTCCCTACGCAGGACTGGGCGCCATAGCCCTCGATCAGAATCTCTACAGTACTGCCGAGAAATACGCGACTGAGGCACTGCGTTATTCCCCTTTCGACAAGAAGGCAACCCTCGTGCTCGCCGAGGCCTATTACATGCAGCAGAACTACCAGGCCGCCTACGCCCAGCTTATCTCCTCGCGGTCATGGATCGGCTTCGAGCCCGATTATCTTCTGCTACTCGGGAAGGTAATGAACGCTAGGCACATGTACGCCGACGCCAGGCAGACCCTGCTTACAGCGAAGGATGCGGGCAAGTCGGGTACCGACCTCTTCCTGCATCTCGGTATCGCATCGTTCGAGATAAACGAGTTCAAGGACGCCCGGGAGTACTGCCGCCTGGCTCTCTACAGGGACGACACGAACGCTGAGGCGTGGACAAGGCTTGCCAGGACGGAATACGAGTTGGACAACCTCGAGGAATCTCTCGAGGCGTGGAACAGGGCCCGTGCCCTCACACCGGACGATGCCGAAATCGATCTCGGCATAGCGATAATCCATATCCGCATGAGGAATTTCGAGGAAGCGGTGTCCGTACTCGAAAAGATCAGGGCCGGAGATAACTTCCCCCCCAGGACCCTCTACTATCTGGGCCATTCACTCATGCGGCTCGGTCGCCGGGAAGAGGCCAGGAAATCCTTCGAACTGTTCCTGGTTAAATGGCAGGGTGACGAGGCCCTTGCCGACGAGGTCAGGGAGATACTCGTCACGCTCTGACACGTAGCGAATCTCCCGTCAGAACGATGAACACTCCAGCCAGTATCACGGCCCCTCCCAGGATCTCGGTCGTTACCGGCGACTCTCCCAGGATGAGCCACGCGATCATCGTCGTCCCGATCGGTTCTCCCAATGTCGCCATGGCTACGAGCGTCGTCCTCATTCTTCGCAGCGCCCGGTTCAACAGCGAATGGCCGGTCAACTGACAGACCAGCGCCATCATGAAACAATAAAAATACGTCCTCGCGGGAAGACCAGTCAGGCCCGCTCCCAGGAGAGGCGCAGACAGCGCGAGAAACAGTGCTGCTGTGCCGTAAACGGGGAAGATGTACGCGAGCAGCGTGAGTTTCGGCCTCATCCGGCTCCCCACAATAAAATAGCCGGCCACGGCAATCGCACCCGCCACGGCCAGCAGGTCTCCCTTCCAGCTCTCCCCTCCCGCGACGATGTTGCCCCCTCCGAGGATAACGCTCCCCGCAAGGGCGAGGCCTATACCGATCCATACCCTTGCCGATGTCCTCTCCCCCCGCACCATAACGGAGTATATCTCGATAAAGATCGGACTCGTTGTCACGAATACAATACTGCTCGTAATGCCGGTGAACGACAGCGAAGCTATCCACGAGAGGAAATGCAGCGCCAGAAAGAGCCCCGCCAGGACGAGCAGTCCTTTCTCCCCACGGCGGAGCGTCATGATCGTTTTGCGTGTTTTGCGCGAGAAGATCACAAACGGTGACAGAACCAGAGTGGCGAAGACGAGCCTCAAGGCGGCGACCGACGCTACCGGTCCGTCGGCAAGCCTGATGAACACCGCCGCGAAGGATATCGAGACTACGCCGAGTGTCAGGGCTCCGTATGTCTTATCATATCTCATACCGGGTTAATCCTGTTGAAGATTAAACCTCATTCCGGTACATTCTGAAAAGATTATTAACATCGGCGGAACCTGATATGGCTGAAGATGGAAAGAAAAGGGTGCTCGGGGACGAGTGGCTCGACTGGGACGGCAGGCAGAAGGAAAAAGATACGTCGGAGAGCAGGAGTACGTTTCTCTACCTTTCTCTCGTCGTTCTCGCACTGTTCATCATGATCGTCCTGCTGTTCTGGTACCTCGTAATGCCGCGCTTCGAATCTTTCGGCTGGTTATGGGGACTCGTAATCACCGGCCTCCTCGGCGCGGCCGCTCTCTTCCTCGTTGTCTGGTATGTGGTGCTCGTCGCCGCGGTGATCTGGAACAAACGCTACATGAACATCTGTCTCACGCGCGGGAGCAGGCTGTTTTTCATCATGCTCCCCTTCGTCACGAGGCTGGCGGCATCGGTGGGAATCTCCAGGGACAGGCTGAGCCATTCGTTCATCCGTGTCTCGAATGAGCTGGCCGCCCCAGGCAAGGGGCCGGGGCCGGTCCTCGTCCTCTTTCCACGATGCCTTCGGGCAGACATACGTTCGAAGGCCAGGGAGATCTGTTCGGGCTACGAAGAGGTCAGGCTTCATACGGCCCCCGGCGGGACGGAGGCGAGAAAGATCATAAACGACACCTCTCCCGGAGCCATCGTAGCTGTGGCGTGCGAACGGGACCTTATCGCCGGGATTCAGGACGTAGCTCCGAAGATCCCTGTAATAGGCATTCCGAACACCCGTCCCGAAGGACCATGCACAGATACGACGATCGACACGGACGAGTTGCAGGCGGCGATAGAATACTTCCTGTCCCCCCGTTAGGCCTCTTCTGGCACATTTATTGATAATATGCAGTCGGAACGGTGAGCCTCGGATCATGGCAAATCGTGCCATTTCTTCCGGCGCTGTATAACGGGGAGTTTGAAATGCCTGTTAGTGATGAAATGACTAAAGGTTATGTCTATTCTGACGAGATGACTTCAGGGATCAGGATGCGAAGCGGACTGATCGTACTATTGAGTTCCAGCGCAGTGGCGTTCGCGTTCGGCATGTCTTTCTACTTCGCCCTCTTATCGAGCGAAACGGCTGTTGCTACGCAGTTTCCGGAGCTTGCACCTATCGTGACGAAACTCAAGTCCATTCTCGTCATCAACACGACCGGATTCGTTGCAGTCGTCATCGCGTCTTTCTGGTTCCTTTCCAGGATGATCACCTCGAAGATGTTCGTCCCGCTCGGCATCGTAATGACCGGCCTGAGAAAGGCGGCCGAGAACAGATACCCCGAAACGCCCGAGACCCGCGAATCAGGACCCTTCGGCGAGTTTGAAGCGAAGTGGAATATCGTCGTCCACGAGACCCGTGAGAGAGAGAAGCATGAGATAGCCACTCTCGAGAAGAGTCTCACCGCCCTCTCCGGCCCGGGAGCCGGTGAAGCAAGGGCCTCCATCGAAAATATGATCGGGGAGAAAAAGCTGCGTATATGTGTGGATTCCGCAGGCCGTGAGGGTGAATCAGCCGGCAGCAGCGGAACCGATGATGCGCTGTTCATGCAGCCCGTCTAGGCTTCTATCCCCAAAAGTCTCGATATTTCGCCGAGCAGATGCTCTGTGTTGAAGGGCTTTCCCATGAGTAGATCCGCGTTCAGCGGCTCGTCGAGCTCTTCCCTGCCGAAGTCTCTGGCGGAGAGTATGATCACGGGGGTATCCCTGAACCTGTCTCCGTTTTTTATTATATTGCAGATCTTGTAGCCATCCACGATGGGGAGCATCAGGTCGAGGATCACCAGGTCGGGCGCCTCACGCTCGAGGAGATCCAGTGCTTCCTTGCCATCAAAAGCCGTTACAACATCATAGCCTTCATGTTCGAGTGTGAATTGCAGTATACGTGCAAGATGCATTTCGTCATCTACGATCATAATCTTATTAGGCATGTAAGTCCTTTACACCAAAATATATAGAGTTTCGTTTCTCCCGGAATCGCATCCCTGTCCGTTCACATGCACCTTACGTGAAAGTTACATGCCATAATACCAGTGATTCCCCCCGCCTCAAATGATTTTAGCCTCTCGACACGGATATTTTAATATGGTATAATATTCATATGCAGGGCAAGGTATTGAGCGTTTTCGCTCACGCTCTAAATCAAGCATCGCTGGTAACAAAAAGGGAGTAAATAAGATGTCCACACTAAGGAAGAGAGCGATAGTTGTTTCCGTCGCCGTACTGCTCATGGCGATCGCCGGTCATTCCGTAATGGCCGCGGCGCCAAGGATCACCAAAAGCGTCACTCCGATGGATGATGGCCTGTTCATGGTGAGAGTCCGGATAACGGCATCCGGCAACAATGTTTATGCTCTGAGGCTCATCGACCCCGAAGCGGCGATAGTCGACGTATTCGCGCCCAGAGGCTGGATCACGGTCACGGACGGAGAGGATTTTCTTGCAAGGACGAACACCGCACTCAAGGACGGCAAATCGGTAGAATTCGTCATATATTCCAAGTCCGACAAGGTCGCCTACACCTGGACCGCATTCGGAAAGATCAAGCAGATCGGAAAGACCGGGACGCTCTAGGACTCTGCAGGCTGAAATGATGACGCCCGGGATGATCATCGCACGTGAGGATGATCGTCCTGGGCTTTTATCTTCTTCCGGGTTCAGTCACCGCTTACCGTGATATACTTGCCTATGTCGACATTCCTGACCGGACTGTCCGAAATGCTGTCCACCCTGTATTTCGACGCTCCCGTCTCGGGATCGGTTTCGCCGAGATCGATGACGGGGCCGTCCTTTATCTCGTTGCCGTAGCTGTCGGAGATAATCCTTGCTCTGGGCAGTCTCCCATTGGCGCCGATCTCTACGACCACGACCCTCTCCCCGGTCTCGAGGACCAGGACACTCCCGATAGGAACATTCCCCATCACACCGAGGAATAAATCGAAATATACCGGGTGGAATTCTGTTCCTCTCCCCCTCTCCATCAGCTTGAGAGCCTCGAAAGGGCTGATCTGTTTCCTGTACGGCCGCTTCGTCGTCAGTGCATCATACGTATCCGCTATCCTCACTATGTTGCTCGCCTCGAGGCAATTCTCGCCCGGCTTCGGCATCGGATACCCCTTCATATCGAAGCGCATGTGGTGCTCGTACGCTACACGACGGGCGAGTACATCCAATCCCTCTTCGCGGAGAATTCTCTCACCGTCCACGGGATGGCGCTTGACCTTCTGCCATTCGGTGGGAGACAGCTTGCCCTCCTTGTGGATTATCTCGCGCGGGACATAGAGTTTCCCGATGTCGTGCATGATCGCGGCCGAACCTATCCGCCCCGTTTCCTCTTCGCTGTATCCAATCCGCCGCGCAATCGCCGCGGAGATAACTGCGACATTGATCGAATGATCGAACGTATAGTCGTCGTATTCCTTCAGCGACTTGAGGAGAAGTAATGTCGTGCTGCTGCCGCCCTCACGCTCGACCGTTTCAATGATCATCCTTCCCGCCCTGCCGCTCTCGTCCGAGCTGATCTTGGCCAGCCTGCTGAGCACTCCGCTGATCATGCGGGACACGGCACTCACTCCCTCGGGAGACTCAACCCCCAGGCGCTCGCCCTCTTTCCTGCCGGGCTCAACGGGAAGACGTTCTTTCGGTGCGGTATCGTCGTTTCCGTCAATCGAATGCCTGATCCTGATCTTCTCTATACGGCGCCATATCGCCGGCAGATCTATCGACGTATCGCGCCTGATGCTCGCGGCCGCGATCTCGACAAACGCCAGGGCCTCGTCCGGTCCGATCCCTGAAAAGAACTCGATCTCCCCGATCGAGAGACCGTCCAGCGCTCTCCTCAGAAAATGAACAGCGTTGTCATTCGTGTCGGTGATGTCGACCTCGAAGTTGAGCAGTCGTATCGATCCATCTCTTACCCTCAGCACCACGGAAGTCCTGTTATCGATGAGCGAGCCGAGTGACTCCATGAAACCATCGAGTGCGTTCTTCACAGACGGATGAGAATCGGGGAAAAGATTCCTCTGCATCAGGAGTCTCGCCAGGCTGTGGACCATGGCTTCGAGCTTCCTGAATCCGGCAGGAAGTGTTTCGAGCAGCATCTCGGTCATCTGACTCTACCTCTGCAGCGTTTCAAAGCGTACTATTCCGATGAATTACAAGCAATTATCGTTCCCTCGAAATCCGGGAAAGCCCACCGGACACCCTCCCGGCCCGCTTGACCTCTAACACATTGTGATATAATATTTAAAGTGTCCCGGAAGCCCACCGGTGGAGGTATTCCGTTGCCGAGGTCTCTGCTCGCAATCTCGATTATCGCCTTATTCCTCGCCGTTTCGTGCAGCGGAATGCATCCGCCTACACTGGATGACGATTTCATCGATACTTACGACTTCGAGCTGAGGGAATGCGCTGCCGACACGATCATGGCCCTCGAGAAGGCTCTGCGGGCAGAGGCGGACGACCCGGAGCTCTTCCGCATGCTTGCCGTATGCTATCGCGCGGCGGGGACTCCCGAATCGAGACTCAGGTCGATGAATGCGATCGACAGGGCTATCGAGCTCGATCCCGACAATCCCTCTTATCACGTCGAACGGGGGCTGACCCTCTACGCAAGACAGTTCACAGGGTCGGCCTGCAGGTCGCTCGAGCGGGCTATAGACCTCGATCCGGGATGCTTTCAGGCGTGGTATCACAGGGGGCGGATCGAGAAAGACCTCTACCTGAAGAACATGTGCTCGGACAGGCGCCTCGACGACGCGATAAAGTATTACCGCAGGGCGAACAACATATACGGAAGACACGAGGAGACCCTCTTCGATCTCGGGCTGCTCAATTATCTGAAGGAACGGTTCGACGTGTGCGCCGGCTGCGCCCGCACAGGCGCGGAGTATTATCCCGAGTCATACAGATTCCGGCTTCTCTCCGCATGCGTCGCCCTGCACAGGACGAGGTTCGAGACGGCCGGGGCTGAATTCGAATCAGCCCTGGCATTGATGGACGGAGAGACGAGGTACATGTACGAGGACGTCTCCCTCCTTCTCCCCATTGACGAAAGAGACGCCTACCAGAATTTCGACGAGAGGAACCGCGCCGATTTCAACCGTAAGTTCTGGATCATGAACGATCCCACTCCGGCGACCGCCCTCAACGAACGCAGGTTCGAGCATTACATCAGGATCTTTCTGACAGAGTCGCTGCTGACCAACGAGAGACTCGGCCTCGATGGGATCGAGACAGCCCGCGGAAGGGCGCTCGTCAGCTACGGTCTGCCGCCGTCCATCCTCCTCGACATCGGCTCGGGGCTTGACGGGTCATTCGTGGTGTGGACATATATCCACGGCGACAAGATGTTCCTTCTCTTCTTCCAGGACGAGTTCCTGAGCGGTAACTATCACATTCCGATCGACCCCAGGTTCCATGACTACGCGATGATAACCGAGGGAATCCTGCAGAACATCAAGCAGATGTATACATTCCCCATCGAGTACGGATACATGCCTGTCAGTGTCGAGAACGTGCAGTTCAGGGGAACGGGAGACGAAACGCGCGTCGACCTGGCGCTGGCGATACCCGACTCTACTCTCGACTTCCGGGACGCGGAGTACGAACTGGACTTCACCCTGTTCGACAACGACTGGAAAATTTTTCTCACGGAGAAGATCTTCTTCGATCCCGATACACTGCATCGTTTCGAGAAGACCTCGGTCGTTTGGTGCGTTTTTCCATTCAGCATCGAGTTGCCCCCTCTTCAGCTGGAAAGCAGCTTCGCTCTGGAGATCATCGGCGGGAGACCGCCGGGCAGGGCAGTGTACAGGAGCCCGTTGACCATACTCGATCTCAGCGGAGGCCATCTCTCGCTCAGCGGGATCAGGTTCTCCCTGCAGGATGAGGATGGTACCTGCACAGCCCTGGTAGATCCGCTGCCTTCGTACGAGACCGGATCCTCACTCTGCATCTCCTACGAGATCTACAATCTGAAGAGGAACGAGGAGAACCTCGCACGATACAGGCTGACCTGGAGTGTCACCTCGTCATCTGGTCGGGACGGCCCGTCCGGGACATGGGCCTGGATCACTGCCAGCGTCCGCGATTCGAGACCGGAGCCGCATGTCTACATATTGAGCTCGATCGAGCAGAGTACAGACGCGACCGCGACTTCGGATGCCATGATGCTGGATGCGAGCTCGCTCGAACCTGGAATGTACATGTTCATGCTCGAGATCGAGGATCTGGTGGCAGGATTCAGGGTGTTCGGGAAGAGGTCATTCAAGATCATCCCCCGAACGGGATCGTGATCAGAGCGATTGGAGGCTCCTTGCCCGGAATATCCGGTGTCTCCTCCTCTTCGTCGGGAACGAGCATGATATAGAGCGCATAGCCGATAAACGCTGCGGCTAACGTTAACCCGATGATGGCCTTGTAGTTGATCCCCTTTTTGCCTTCATCCTCCAGCTCTATCTCGTAGGTCTCGAACGTATCGGCCGCCGCTGCTGCCGAAAGGCTGACCGTCGCCGGCAGTAGAGCACTTGTGTCGACGGCCAGACCTGACAGGTCGAGCATGCTGTTTTCTGTGAAGCAGCTCCCGCCGGATCCTTCACCTTCCGGGCTTCCCGGCCTGGCAAGCGCCGCCTGTGTGGCGGATACGAAGGTACCTGTCATCAGGAGGATAAGCGATGTTCTCAGGCATCTCTTCATCATCTCTTCTCCCACTTCTCCTTCATCACGATCTCGTCGAGCGGCTTCCTCTTGCGGAATACCTTATCTACCGCCGGATAACCCACAGGAGTAAGGGCCAGGATCTTGACCTCGGCGGGTACCTCGAGTATCTCCCTTACTTCTTCTTCCGCAAATGCTCCTATCCAGCAGGTCCCGAGCCCCTCGGCCTCGGCGGCAAGCATGAGATGTTCGAGGGCTATCCCGATATCAACGGGCAGGCTGTTCCAGTAACCACCCATCTTCTGGTATGCGAGCTCTTCCCGGCCGCATACCGCCACTACTACGGGGGCTTCGCCCACGAACTTCTGGTTCTTGCAGGCAGGAACGAGCCTTTCACGGGTATCGGCATCAGTGATCACTATGAATGTCCACGGCTGTCCGTTCTTTCCCGACGGCGCCAGCCTGGCCGCTTCCAGTATCCTTTCCAGCTTTTCTTCTTCGACGGGATCGGGCAGGTATGCCCGTGTGCTGACCCGGTTCCTTATCGCATCGTAGATGTTCAAATCATACCTCCCTTGCGCCCACTCCGAAGACATGTTGCATCAACCGTTCTATCACAGACCGCTTCTTTCCGTCACTGCAGCTCGGCAGTACATACTTCAGGCCCGAATCGACGGTGATGAACGTCGTCAACAGCATGGCGACGAATATCATCCGGTGGTTTTCCGGTATCATACCCGGGTATAAATAAATATAAAAGATCAGCGAGCCGCCCACAATACATTGTACGACTGTCTTGATCTTCCCGAGTGGACTCGCCGGGATGAGCGTTCCGGACCTCTCGTGGACCCTCCAGCGATATATCGTTATAACCAGTTCCCTCGCGAGGATTACGCATACGAAGAATGTGAACCATGGAGACCGCAGCTCGAGAACCAGCGCGATGAAGAGTACGGTGATCATCACCTTGTCGGCGAAGGGGTCGAGATGGGCGCCGAGGCTGGTCGTCTGGCGGAACTTCCTCGCGTACCAACCGTCGAAATAATCGAGGAGCATTGCCACGAGTATAAGCGAGGCGGCGACCGCCTTTTGGCCGTTTCCGGAGACCAGCAGAAACGCAGCTGCTAACGCCATCAACATCCTGAGCACCGTCAGGACGTTTGGCACCGTGATATCTCTACGCTCGATCCTTCTCATGAAGTCAGCCGCCCTGGTCTCTTGCCAGCATTCCCTCGAGATAATATACTAATACATGTGAGAATGATAACTGAAAAAGGGATTCTCCCGAAAAGACGGCTATATGTCCAGTCCTGACGCAACTGAAGCTTCCCGTAGAAAGAGACCCTTTCACAGTCACTCCAGGACCAGGAAGGGCTGGCTTCTGATAATCGGGGCTACCCTCCTCGTACACCTCGCCATCTTCGCTTTCTTCAAACTCGAATATCTCGAGGTCTTGCGGACGAAGCCGCCCGGCGATGAAGGAACATCCGATTTTGTTTACATCAACAGGCCGTTCTCCCTCATCCCCTATCCCGATTTTCCCCAGGCCGTCATCGTCGAGGAGCAGCCCTCGGACACGGAGGAGGAGGACCGCGAGAGATCGTTCATCGAGGAGCTCGGCGAGCCCTCACTGACGATCGATCCGATACAGAGCGGCAGCAGGAGCGGCGGAAGTGACGGAAGGCCCGGACCGAGGCTCACCACGGTCGAGCCGAAACCGATAAACATCTCACTCCCCACCATCCCCGACGATATCAACGGAGAGATCAACGGAGGAGTCGAGCTGCTTCTCTTCGTCAACGTACAGGGTGAGGTAGAGGAGATCAGGCTGGCCAAGGGGATGCGGCAGGAGTCGCTCAACAGGACCGCCATCGAGGCCGCACGCCGATACAAGTTTATTCCGGGCGAAATAAGAGGCGTTCCCACGTCAATGTGGGTACGCGTAACGATCGGATTCAGGCCTAGATGACCTGGCAGAGTATTCTACCTACCAGATCTCTCTCTGGGAGTAGACGTCGAATATCCTCAGCGAATAATCGGAGAATTCGCCTATCACCTCTGGAATGCCGTCGTTATTGAAGTCGAACGTGCTGATCCGTTCGCCGAACGGCTTGTCCCATTCGAGGTCTATCACATAGAACTTGGTGTCTATGACAATACCCGTGTTGAGGATTATCTCTTTCTGCTCGTCCTTATCGACATTGGCTACTATCAGTTCGGTCGCCGTGAACTTCCTCTCGCTGATCCACTGCCTGCTCTTGTCGATCGAATCTATGATATAGAGTGTCCCGTTTGCCAGGACGATGAATTCCACCTGGGGGTCGTGGTCCACATTCTCGATGTCAAATGCCTCTATGCTCGTGAAGTCGTCCTCGATGTTTTCCCAGGTATTGGTATAGTCGTCGAGACTGTAGATCAGGATGCGTCCAGCCATGGTCGAAATCACGAGTTCCAGGACCCCGTCCTGCTCAACGTCCAGGATATCATAGCTTTTCACCTTGGCCCCGAGGTTCGTGATCTCAAATTCCCTCTTCCATCCCCTGTTCGTGGCACGTTTGAGATAGATCCTGCCGTAGACGTCGACGTAGATCATCCCCCATGCATTCCCGTTGTCCAGAGGGATCACCCTTGCGAACGGGAAGCGCCCGAAAGCGTCCTGAATATCGTAGGGATCGATCTGCGCTGCGGCACGCCCGGGAATGCACGTGACGAACGCCATGACCAGCACCCAGATCGCCAGCGCCCAGATTGCCGTATTCTTCATCGTCAGTCTCCTTCCTCTCCTGTTTATTGACTCTCATCCTTCCCGGTTCCCCGGGAGAGTCCGCCCCTTCTCGTATCGGAGATGCCCACCAGGGACGTTCCGTCCTTCATGATGAGCTGCACGTCCCCGATAGGAGGGCGCCGTCTCAGTTCGTGTCCCTTCCTCTCCAGCCCTGCCCTCTCATCTGCCGTGAAAGCGTTTTCCTCGTGGTAGACGAGATCGGGGCTCCACTGGTGATGATACCTCGGAGCAGCTACCGCTTCCAGAGGTTCCATCCCGAAATCGATTATATTCATCATCACCTGCGCGACAGTCGTGATTATCGTCGATCCGCCGGGACTGCCCAGCACCAGCCAGGTCTCGCCGTCCCTGACTACGATCGTCGGCGACATGGAGCTGAGCATCCTCTTCCCCGGTACGATCGCATTGGCCTCACCGCCCGTCAGCCCGTACATGTTCGCAACGCCTGGCTTGACGGAGAAATCGTCCATCTCGTTGTTCATCAGGAAGCCGGATCCCCCTACGACGACATACGATCCATACGATCCGTTGAGCGTCGTTGTCACCGCCACCGCGTTCCCACCGGCGTCTACTACCGAGTAATGCGTCGTCTCCTCGCTCTCAGTCATATGACTGCCGCCTGCATCCAGTTCGACGGAACGTGCCGCCCGTGTCTTTATGTTGTTTCTCAAGTCACCTGCATAATCTTTTGATATCAGCCTCTCTACAGGAATATCCGCAAAATCGGGGTCGCCGAGCCACTGAGCCCTGTCGGCATATGCCCTTCTCTCGGCCTCGATGACGAGATGAACCTCCTCGATGTCCCTCATCCCACCGATATCGTAACCCTCGAGAATGTTCAGTATTTCCAGCAGTACGACGCCGCCGGAGCTCGGCGGAGGCGCGGATATGATATCGAATCCCCTGTAGCTCCCTTTCACCGGCTCCCGCTCGACAGCCTCGTATGAAGCGAGGTCCTCCTCCGTGATCAGGCCGCCCCCTCTCCTCATCTCCTCCTCAATGAGCCCTGCGGTCCTGCCCGAGTAGAAGCCGTCCGGGCCCTCTTCCGCTATCGCTTCGAGGGTTCGGGCAAGATCGTGCTGCACGAGGATATCGCCGACGTCGAATGGCCTGCCTTCCCTGTCGAAAAACTTCGAGAGGCCGGGCCACTTCTCCAGATGTACGTGCAGCTTCTCGAGTGATGCGGCCAGATGGGGTCCTACCGGGAATCCATTCTCCGCCAGCTCGACCGATGGAGCGACCAGTTCCCTCCATTCGGTCGATCCATGCATCTGGTGAGCCTTCCAGAACCCTGCCACCGTTCCCGGCACTCCCGAGGCGAGATGGCCGCGGACGCTGAGATCCTCTATGACATCGCCATCCCGATCGAGATACATGTCCCTGTGCGCCCCTGACGGAGCCTTTTCCCTGAAATCGATCAAGGAGGTCTCTCCATCAGCCAGGCGTATGAGCATGAATCCGCCGCCTCCGATATTACCGGCGGCGGGATAGCTCACCGCAAGTACGAACCCTACGGCGATCGACGCATCGACGGCGTTTCCTCCCGCTTCCAGCACACGGACACCGGCAGCCGTCGCTTCCGGGCAGGCCGAAGCGACCATCCCGCCCTTCGACCGGGCGCTCCACTCCACCGCGAGCGCGCTCGAAAGCCCGCCCGCTACAGTGATGATGACGATTACAGGGGAGATCGCCACTAACAGGATCTTGTACATTCTGCGGGGCATCTGAAGCAATCCTGCGTCTGGTGCCTCGTAACTGTGGATAACACTACTTGAACACTATTCTATCAGTCCCGTTCCCGTTTGTAAACACTGAAAAGATATTGTATTAACAGGTCGTGTCGATACCGTTGACCAACGGTGGCGATCTCACGTACACTTTATCGATCGGACAAGCGTATGTCTCTAGAACTGGAGGAACCGTAATGAGAAGATCCGTGCCCGTCATCACCGCTCTGCTGACCTTATTCTGCACAGCCGCCTTCGCTGTGCCAGGAGATATCGAGGAAAAGACTCCGCTGCCCTTCGGGCATCCGACGGGAGTCGCCTGGACGGGACGCACCCTGTGGATCGCGGACAGGAAGACCGATCTGTTCTACGAGATCGACCCAGGCTCCGGAAGCGTCCTGCGCGAGATCGAATCGCCGGGGTGGTTTCCCTCCGGGCTTGCATGGGACGGCTCCCTCCTGTGGAGCACCGACCCGGGAGCAGGCGCGATCTACGCTACCGATCCCGTGACCGGACATACGGTAAGGACTCTTGAATCTCCCACTCCCAGCCCGACAGGGATCGCCTGGGATGAAAACGCTCTCTGGATCTGCGACAACAAGACCGACAGGATCCTCAATATCGACCCTGCCGACGGGACGACGATCGTCTCTTTCCGCGCTCCCGCCACCGACCCGCGCTCGATCGTATTCGGGAACGGATACCTCTGGTGCTCCGACCGTGTCAGGGACTGCATATATATGATCGATCCTGTCAGCGGGATGGTCGTGCAGGTGCTGGACGCTCCCGGGTCGTTCACCTGGGGACTCGCCTGGAGGGAAGGCTTTCTTCTCAACGCCGACTACCAGGACGACGCCCTGTACAGGATAGTGACTCTCGACGATGAACTTTTCAGGACGAGCGATCCGAGAAAGGCGATCGTCGATTTTACTACGGAGGCTGTCGCGACGGGCACGGGCAGGATCGAGAAACTCGATATCTTCTACGCCGTCCCCTCCGACAGGCCCGGACAGAAGATCCTCGCCGATCTGACCTATCGGCCCGAGCCTGTGATGAAGAAGGACAGCTGGGATCAGAAGATCGCTGCGTTCTCCTTCGAGGGACTCGAACCCGGCGAGTCGGTCGAGGTGACGATGAAGGCCGCCGTCGAAGCATCTGCGATAAGGTATTTTATCAGGCCGGACAGGGTCGGGAAAAAGATCCCGAGGAATATCAGGGAGAAGTACCTCGCCGACGACATCAAGTACGATATCACCCACTCCTATATCCAGGGGATAGTCGATGAGGTAGTCGGCGACGAGGAAAACCTCTACTGGAAGGCGAGAAAGCTCTACCAGTATCTCATTGCAAACATGGAATACAAACTCGCCGGCGGCTGGAATACCGCACCGACGGTGCTCGAGCGCAGGAACGGTTCGTGCTCAGAGTATACCTTCTCGTTCATCGCCCTCTGCAGGGCTGCGGGTGTACCGGCGAGATACGTCGGCTCCCTCGTTGTAAGGGGCGACGACGCGAGCTACGACGACGTCTTCCACAGGTGGAACGAGATCTATCTTCCCGGGTACGGCTGGGTACCGGTCGACGCCAACGCCGGCGACAGAGACCTGCCGGCAGACCAGGGCGCGGCCTTCGGAGGAATATCGAACAGGTTCCTCATCACGACCGAGGGAGCGGGTGGGTCGGAATATCTCGGATGGAGCTACAACCACGAGAACAAATGGGTGTCTTCGGGAAAATGCACCGTACGGATGGAGAGCATAGCCGAGTGGGAACCTGTCGAGGACACCAGCGAGGATATGCTGATCCTCAAGTTGAGATGCGGGGACGACTGATCATCCCTTTACGCAGATCATCGGCCGCAGGCGCGCCACGCGCCTGTTCACCCCTGCGCCTTCCATGATCGCCACGACCCTGTCGACGTCCTTGTAGGCGCCGGGGGCTTCCTCCGCGGCGCCCTTCATACTGCGCGTACGCACCAGGATTCCCGAGCCGGCCAGATCTCTTATCACCTCTTCGCCTCGGTATTCCCTGAGGGCTTTTTTACGCGATTTCATCCTCCCCGCTCCGTGGACGGCGCTTCCGAACGTCTCGGCCATACCTCGCTCGGTTCCGACGAGGATAAACGAAGAGGTCCCCATCGTCCCTCCGACGAGCACGGGCTGTCCGACCCTTCGGTATCTTACCGGCACCTCCATCCGCCCGGCGGCGAACGCCCTTGTAGCTCCCTTACGGTGGACGAGGAGATTTCTCCTGCCTTCGGCAGTATCGTGAGTCTCGAGCTTGAGGTTGTTGTGACCGACTTCGTAGAGCGTCCTTATCTGTCCGTCGTCGAGACGAAAGAGTCTTTTAAAGACGTCTCGTACCAGGCCCGAGATCGCCTGTCTGTTCGCGAAGGCGCAGTTGATCCCAGCCCGCACAGCGGCGATATACCGCTTTCCCTCCGGGCTGTTTATCGGCGCCGCCATCAGCTCGCTCTCGGTGACCGGTATCCCGTATTTCGCTGAGGCCTTTCTCAGAACGCTCTGGTAGTCCGTTCCGATCTGGTGGCCGAGTGCACGGCTCCCCGTGTGAATGCTCACTACGATCCCGCCGGGAAGAAGGCCGAACGCGGAAGCGGCCTCTTCGTCGAAGATCTCTTCTACGTACTGCACCTCCAGATAATGATTTCCCGAGCCGAGAGTCCCCACCTGCCTGCGCTGCCGCTCCTTCGCTCTCGGGCTGACCGTCGAAGGATCGGCGCCTGCGACCGTCCCTCCCTCTTCGATATACTCCAGATCCTCCTCCACCCCGTATCCTCTGTCCAGGGCGAAGGACGCACCCTCGACAAGAACCCTGTCGATCTCGCGGACGGAGAGCCTGAGAGTCCCCGTCGAACCGATACCGGCGGGAACGGAATTGAACAGTTCCTCGGCGACCCTTTCGCGATTGAGCTCGATACGTTCTTTCGTTACGTCGACTAGCATCGACCGCACGCCGCAATTGATGTCGAAGCCCACCCCGGCGATCGAGACCACTCCCTCGCCCGGATCGAACGCTCCCACTCCTCCTATGGGGAATCCGTAGCCGGGATGGATGTCGGCCATCGCCATCGACGCGCCTACGATCCCGGGAAGGCATGCGACGTTCCTTACCTGGGTGAGGGCATCCCACTGCTTCGTCCCGCTCTCCTTGAGCAGGAACCTCATCGATTCGCCGTCCGCATAGATGCGCCCGGGAACGCGCATCCTGCCCGATCGGGGGATCTCCCAGAGGAATTCGCCGATCTTCTCTACTTCTACCTTCATCTCTGCCGTCTTTCATCTCCGGATTACATGTCCACGACGCAGCCGGCCACCCACCGGCCGTCGCTGTCACGGCCGACCGATGCCCCGTACCAGGTGGCAGCCTTGACCTCGGAGAGGAGGCGCTTACGGCATTTCCCGCGCGGGATGCCTCCGATCACGGCATCGAGGTCCCACTCCTCTCCTCCACCCTCGAGCCTTTCGATCCTCACCGATACGAAGGCCGTATCCTCGATATCTGCGAACGAGAGAAGCTCGTTGAGAAATTCTATGAGCAGCCCGGTCAGATCTCTGCCGCCGATCGACAGCCTGTGATCGGTCTCGGCAGCAGCACCGTGCCTGTCGACCATCAGGTCGAACATCGCGAGCGCGGTCTCCTCGAATGCCTCTGCCGGGCTTCCTCCCCAGCCGCGGAGACCCATGTCGGCGGTATGTTCCAGTGTCTCGTGTCCCCTGCCTGTCATGACTCACCTGTTGAACATGAACTCGACAACGTCCCCGTCGCGTATCACGTATTCGTGCCCTTCGGTCCTGAGGTGGCCGTGATGCTGGACCTCGGCCTCGGTGCCGTACTCGACGAGGTCGCCATAACCCATCACCCTAGCCCTGATGAATCCCTTTTCCATGTCTGTATGTATCCTGCCCGCCGCAGCCGGCGCCGCCGTCCCCGCAGGAATGGACCAGGCCTGCAGCTTCCTGTTTGCCGAGGTATAATACCTGATCATTCCGAGCAGTTCGTGACACTTCCCCACGAACCTGTCCCTCGCTTCGCCGGAGATTCCCATCTCCTTCATGAACTCAACGCGATCTTCTTCAGGAAGCTCGGATAATTCTCTCTCCAGGCGGGCTGAGATCGATATAGCTCTTTCCTCCCCGAACTGCGATACCGCTTCACCGCATTCACCGGTATCATCTTCCTCGCCGGAGTTGAGTACGTATATCACGGGCTTTGAAGTCAGCAGCTGGAGCCTGTCGAAGATCTCGAGATTCCTGGCGGAGATATCATCTCTCGAGATTTTTTCACCAGCCGCGATCTTTTCCCTTACAGATTGGAGGAAATCGAAATCTCCCCGTTCTCCCTTTTTCAGCGCCCTCGATCTTACCTTCTCCTTCGAGATCCAGCTGTCTATCCTCTCGAGATCGGATAAAAAGAGTTCCGTATCAACAACACCGGCGTCCCTGACGGGATCGACGTCTCCGAGTAGATGGCTCACGTCTGGATCCTCGAAACAGCGAAGGACGTGCGCGAGGATCGTCGCTTCCCTGACATGATGAAGAAACTTGTTGCCCAGTCCTTCGCCCCTGCTTGCTCCCTCGACCAGTCCGGCGATGTCGACGTAGGTTATCGTAGAGGGTATCACTTCTTCCGGATCGAGAAGCTCGGCCAGCCTTTTGAGCCTGTCGTCCGGCACCTCGACGACTCCCCGGTTGCATTCGATCGTGCAGAACGGGTAGTTGGAGGCCTCTGCACCGGCATGGGACAGGGCATTTAGAAGTGTAGATTTCCCGACGTTTGGCAGGCCCAGGATTCCTATCGTGAATGCCACGGTCACCTCCGTCCGCGTTCGTGATATTCAATGAACCTGACAGAAGTCTATGACACCAGAGTAAGGGTGTAAATACCGAAAGGAACGAAAATACGGGTCCCCGAAATACGGGAACCCGTTTATCTATTCGTGCCCGAGCCTGAATCTACATGAACAGGGGGGCAAATACGAGCGATACCACGGCCATCAGCTTGATGAGGATGTTCATGCTCGGGCCGGAGGTATCCTTGAGGGGATCGCCGACCGTGTCGCCGACCACTGCCGCGGCGTGCGTGTCCGTCCCCTTGCCTCCGAGATTACCCTCTTCGATAAACTTCTTCGCGTTGTCCCAGGTTCCGCCCGCGTTCGACATGTAGATCCCTGTAAGTACTCCGGTCGCCGTAGCGCCGGCAAGGAATCCTCCGAGAGCCTCTGCCCCAAGCAAGAATCCGATCACGAGCGGTGCCACTACGGCGATGCATCCGGGAAGGACCATCTCCCGCAGAGCAGACCTGGTGACGATGTCCACGCATCTGTCGGTGTCAGGCTCGGCTGTGCCTTCCATCAGGCCCTTGATCTCGCGGAACTGCCGCCTGATCTCGATCACCATCTTGGTTGCGGCCCTGCCGACACCCTTCATCGTCATCGATGCGATGACGAAAGGCATCATCGAGCCGAGAAGGAGCCCGATCACCGTCTTGACATTCATGAGGTTAATGCTCTCGATTCCCACCGTCTTCTGGTACGCGCTGAAGAGAGCCAATGCCGTGAGAGCAGCTGAACCGATCGCGAAGCCCTTACCTACGGCCGCTGTGGTGTTACCGATCGAGTCGAGCTTGTCGGTTATTTTTCTTATCTCCGGTCCCGCTCCCGACATCTCGGCGATGCCGCCGGCATTGTCGGCGATCGGACCGTACGAATCTGTCGACATCACGATGCCGATAGTGCCAAGCATTCCAACCGCCGATATCGCGATACCGTAAAGGCCACCGCCGTATGTGTGGGCGATGTACATCGCTCCAGCGAGTGTCAGCACTGGAAGGATGACGCTCTCATAACCGATTGCCATTCCCGTGATGATATTGGTAGCCGGTCCGGTCTCGCTCGCTTCAGCGACCTTCTTGACGGGAGGGCCCGAAGTAAAGTACTCACTCTCAGCCCCGATCAATACTCCGGCAATGATACCGGCGAGGACTGCCCAGAAGGGCTCGACAACTCCTATGACCATTCTGGAGGCGAACCAGGCGCCAATAACAAACAGCACTACGGATATATAGAAGCTGTAACGGAGCGCGGACTGTGGTCCCGCCTTCTTCAAAGCAGACAGCGAAAGTATGCCGATCAGCGACGCTACGAGACCGATTGAAATCAGCACAAGAGGAAAAGTCATCCTGCCGGTGATCTCGCCAGCGACGTATGTCGCACCGATCGCCATCGTGGCGACCACGCTTCCGACATAGCTCTCGAAGAGATCGGCGCCCATTCCGGCCGTATCTCCCACGGTGTCGCCGACGTTGGCCGAAATCACGCCGGGGTTCCTCGGATCATCCTCGGGGATGCCTGCCTC
>JAUWMD010000311.1 GCA_030613345.1 Candidatus Krumholzibacteriota bacterium | reverse complement strand
ATGCACCCCGGCAGTTGGTGGTGGTGGAAGAGGTACAAGGGCAGCCAGAACCTCGATGTCTGGATCTACGATCTGGAAGAGGAGACATACAGGCGCCTGACCGATTACGAGGGGAACGATGCCTGGCCGATGTGGGTCGGGGAGAGGATCTATTTCGTATCCGACCGCGAGAACGACGTGAGGAATCTCTACGCGTACGATCTCGGCACCGACCAGGTACGGAAGGTGACCGATTTCGAAAAGCGCGGGATCACCTGGCCCTCGATGAGCGCCGACGGCAGCAGGATCGTCTTCGAGAGGGAAGCGAGGCTCTATGTCTTCGACACGGAGACCGAAGAGGCCAGGGAAGTGGTCATCTACGCACCGAGCGACAACCGTACCAACATGACGAGCTACATAAACCCGCTGAAGTATCTGACCGGCTTCGATATCTCGCCGACCGGCAAGAGGATCGTCTTCAGTGCGAGGGGCGAGATCTATACCGCTCCGGCAAAGCACGGCGACGTGCGCAATATCACGAATTCTTCCGGCTCGCGCGACAGGGGCCCATCCTGGTCCCCTGACGGGAAGTGGGTGGCCTACGTCTCGGACAGGACCGGAGACGACGAGGTCTACCTCGTCGCCCAGATGGGAAAAGAGCCCGAGAAACGCCTCACCGACACGGGACATTTCAAGAAAGGTCTGCAGTGGTCGCCGGAGAGCGACAGGATGCTCTACACGACCGAGGCGAACGAGCTCTGGATGCTCGATGCCGACGGCGGAGACCCGTTCCTCGTCAACAGGAACGACCACAGGGATATTGCCACTTACCACTGGTCGCCCGACGGGCGGTGGATCGCGTATGATTTCGCCAGGAGGAACAGGGCGAGAGACGTATACATATACGATACCAAAAAGAAGGAGCATCACCAGGTCACCAGCAATCTCGCCGACGATACGGAGCCGTATTTCACGCCCGACGGGAAGTATCTCCTTCTCATCTCCGACAGGCAGGGCGGCCTGAGGTCGTTGTGCAGGGTCAGCCTGCTCCCCGAGGAGGAAGAGCCTTTCATCCACGAGGATGATGAGGAGAAGGTCGACGGGGTGAACGGCGACGATGATGAGGATGACGAGGATGACGCGGACGACAATGGTGATGACGGGAAGAACGGGAAAAAGGGAAAGAAGGGAAAGAAAGAGAAGAAGGAAAAGGTAAAGGTCGAGATCGACTTCGACGGTCTCGAAGGTCGCATGAGGGTTGTCGGAAGGATCAGGACAAGAAGCCTGCGAAACATCCAGGCGGCGGACAAGTATTATTACTACCTGGTCACCGGCAAGGTCAGGATGATGTTCAGGCGCGTGTACGACCTGTACGCCTACGATACCGAGAAGCTGGAGAAAAAACTCGTGGCCTCGACGATAATAGCTTACGGGATATCTGCTAACGGGAAGAAGATCGGGCTGTTCGACGGAAAGGACTTCAAGATCCTGAAGGTCGGGTCCAAGGCTTCCACCTCGAAGAGCAAGACCACGGCTTCCAAGGACAAGAAGGAGAGCGGAAAGCTCGATATCAAGCGCAAGGTCGTCATGAAGCTCGACCGTGAAGCTGAGTGGCGTCAGATAATGAGCGAGGGACAGAGGGTCATAAAGTACCATTTCTACGATCCGAACCTGCACGGTGTTGACTGGGACGAGATCGGGGAGTATTACGAGAGCCTTCTGCCCTGGGTCAGGACGCGCAGGGAGCTCAATATCCTGATGACCGAGATGGTCGGCGAGCTCAACGCCTCGCACCAGGGCGTCTCCGGCGGAGACGCTGGCTCGCAACCAACGACGTCTCTGGCCTGTCTGGGAGCGAAGCTCGTTCTCGATGAAAAGAGCGGGTATCCCCGTTTCGAGAAGATTTACAAGGAGAACAGGTTCTCGAGGAAGGAGAGGTCTCCGCTCGACGCCGATTACATCAAGATAAAGGAAGGAGATTTCCTCCTGGCGATAAACGGCAACGAGCTGCAACCGGGAGAGAACTTCAACAAGTATCTCGTCGGCACGACGAGGAACAAGGTGAGGATCCTGACCAACGACAAGCCTTCGCTCAAGGGCGCTGTCGAGACTGTTTTCAAACCTGTCGGATACGACGGCACTCTGCGGTACAAGAACTGGGTCGACGGGAACGAGAGGTTCACCGATACGAAAAGCAGCGACCGGATAGGGTACATGCATCTGAAGGACATGAGTACCAGCGGCTGGGTCGAATTCAGGGAGCAATTCGAGAGGTTCAGGTACAAGGAAGCGATCATCATCGACGTGAGGTTCAACGGCGGCGGCTCGATCGACGCGAAGATCATCGACTACCTCGAGCGTCGCCCCTACCAGATCCAGCAGTCGAGAGGCGAATCTGCGATCACGAGGCCGCAGGACGTCTTTACCGGCGAGGTCGCCGTCCTGATAAACGAGTACTCGTACTCGGACGCCGAGGTGTTTCCCAGCGCGGTCCAGGAACGGGGGCTCGGGACCGTCATCGGCGTTCCGACGCTCGGATTCGTTATTGCCGTTTCGCCCCA
>JAUWMD010000068.1 GCA_030613345.1 Candidatus Krumholzibacteriota bacterium | reverse complement strand
GGCTCCTTCCTCCCCGAAACGCTCGGGGTCAAGATTCTTCCCGCAGCGGCGATCCATGATATCCAGGGACGCAGGGTGATGATAACCCACGGCGACACCCTTCTGCCCGGCGATTACGGGTACAAGGCGCTGAAGGCTCTGATACAGAGCCGTCCAGTTGTGGCCTTCTCTAAGCTCTTCCATCCCGACCTGCTCTACGCCTTCGCCGCTTCCTTCTCGAGGATGAGCACGGGGCTTACCCACGGCAAGACCAAGGCATGCGCCGACAGGCTGACCGGCATGGCCCGGGAGAATTTCTTCAACGACGGCAATGACGCCTTCGTTATGGGTCACGTTCATCTACCTCGCCTCCGGGACTTCGCTGGAAAGACGTTTATAATCCTCGGCGACTGGGAGACGCATTTCTCCTACGCCCGCCTTGAAGGTGGCCGGTTCACCCTGGAATATTATCAGAGCGAAGGTGTTACGGTAAGCGAGAACCTGTGAGCATCGCCCAGGTCGTAGTCGATCGGCATGTAGGCATAATCGAACCTCAGGCTATTCCACACGATGCCGGCACCCATGGTGGCGCCCTGGACGTCATATCCGCTCTTGTAGCCGAACCTCAGCATCAGCAGCTTCTGATACGCATACTCGAGACCGAAGTGAACCTTGGTGTCGTTGTCGTTCGGGAAGACGGCGTCAGCGGCGAGGATGAGCCCGCCGCGAAGGGCCTCTCTTCTTATCTCGTAGGCACCTCCTACCCTGAGCTGGAAGGGAGGGTAGAACTTCTCCTCGACGAAACTCGTCTGGGGACCGAGGTTCAGCATCGATGCCGCCAGGGTAAGGCCCTCGATCTTCGTCTTGTGGGTTACTCCCAGATCGAACGCGTACCCGGTAGCCGACTCGAAATCGATCTTCGAATAGATTATCTTGAACGCCGCTCCGATCGCGACATTGGGGATGATGTCCCTGGCGTAGCCGAGAGACAGCGCCAGGTCGGAAGGCGAGAAGGTCCCGTCCGGCCTGCGCGACGGGTCCTCGCCGTACCTGTCGAGGCTGCCGTAGTACAGGCCGGTGAAGCTGAGCCCCGCCGCCCCCCCCCACATCTCGTTCACCACGGTGGCCTGCTCGAACCTGATGCCCATCAGCCACTCGTTGTGCGTGAGATTGAGCTCGACTTCCTCGACCGCCGCCATTCCTGCGGGGTTCCAGTAGATGCTGGTCGCATCATCCGCTACGGCGGTGAAGGCCTCGCCCATACCGCCGGCCCTCGCTCCGTTTCCCAGCCTGAGAAACGTGAAGCCTGATGAGCCCGGCTCGCCTGCCGAGGCAAAGGCGGTCGTGACGATCAGCAGCGTCGCAGCCAGCGGAATGGTGCAGCGGGACATCTTTCCTCCATTCATTGTCATCTCCATATAGTTTAGTATACAACGCCGCCCGGGTCAACATCAACACCCGCAGGCTCCCGGGCCTTACATATATTCCTATTTCAGTATCGCGACCTTCTTCGAGCCACTCCAGTTATCGCCACCGCCCTGTACGCGCACGTGGCAGAGATAGATCCCGCTGGCGAGCCCTCCGGTAGGCACGGATGTCTCGAACGGTACGCCGCTGCCGGTCCACTCGTGCTTCGTAGTAGAGGAATAGACCTCCGTCCCCTCGAGGTTGAAGAGCCTGATCGTCACATCAGCCCTCCCCGACACGTTCAGCCGGAGGTTGAAGGAATTTCCAGTCGCGGGATTCGGATAGCATTTCATCGAGCTCCCGTCGACGAGTGGCCCGTCGGCGATGTCGTCCTCGGTCTTTACCTGCCTGCATGTGCCGCGCGCGTCCATGCGGTATACGGGCCATGCTCCGGCATCGTTCCACGGACTCCCCGGATCGATCCTCGTCACGGTCGAGACTCCCGGGAAGAAGTTCATTCCCGCCTGGTCGGGGCCGGATACACCGCCCGAGCCCCCGGCGGTGAATATGAACATCTTCGAGCCGGCACCCAGGGAAAGTGCGGGCGTGATCGAATGATCACCCTCGCCGCGCAGCGGCCAGCCTTCCTCGAGCAGGGCGTCGTATCGATGAGCCCTCAGCTCGCCGGCGACATTGAAGACCACCTCGAGCTTCCCGTCCCCATCGACATCCGCGGCTGCGGGCTGGGCCGGTGTCGTATCGGGCTCAAGTATCACAATACGTTCCTCCAGCCGTACCGGCCATCCAGTTACCGGCGCTCCAAATCCCGTCAGCAGGAACAGTCCTTCTCGATCGCGTATGATCGTCTCGAGTATCCCGTCTCCGTCGATGTCGGCAAGAGACGGAGACGACGGGCGGGTAAACGTCAGCGAAGAGGCCTCGGTGCCCCTCGCGATATCTATATAGACGAGGTCGCCGCCTGGAATCGCGAGAACCATGTCGTCAGTACCATTGCCGTCTATGTCTCCTGATGCGGGGAGCAGCAGGTCCTCAGACTCGTAACTCCCGCTCATGCTCCAGGAGTTGATGCTGATGCCGGGGTCATCGTGCGATATCTCAATATGGATGAATCTCAGCGAACCTTCCGGTCCGGCAACAACCGTACAGAATCCGCCGGTATCCGGGCTGCCTTCGTCCACGTAGAGGACCGGGTGTGTAATTACCCTGCCCGGTGAGATGACCATGCCGAACACGTCCTCGCCTGTGATGAAACCCCCCAGCTCATCCGCATGCGAGTGCCCGACCAGGTAGAGCCATGTCGTATCGCCGTCCGAGACGAGAAACGCGACCTCGAGGCCGGCGTCTCCGTCCGCCTCCAAGCCCATCGGCATGCTCACGATCTCTCCCCTGACATCGAGTGAGCCCGGTGACGGACCGGTGTCGATCGGATACGACGTACCGTCCGTCCGGTACGCATGGATCCTCCCGTCACGCGAACCGGCCAGTATCTCCAGGGGTGGCGTGCCGTCGAGGTCCGCCGCTATCGGCGTTCCCGACCAGGCCGCTCCCGGTATATCTACTATCAGATCGAACGTGCCGTCCCATGCTTCCTCGCCGGCATCCCAAGCTATGTATATCATGCCCGTGTCGGCAGCCTGTATCAGCTCCTCTTCCGCGTCTCCGTCGAGCTGTGCGACGACCGGGGGCATGTTCATCACCGTCCCGTCGATCTTGCCGGTCACGCGGGGAAGCTCCTCGCCGAATGTGATCGAGACGCCCATTACAGGTCCCGGGACTGAATCGATCGATATGGTCAGACCTGTCGGGGTCCCGGTGTTGGCAAAGCTCGCAGGAATCGTTTCAGGTCCGAACTGCGAGTACCAGCCGCCGCGGTACGAATCTCCCCAGCTGCCAAGAGCATGCTTTCCGCCCGGCCGGTCGAGGTCCTGTACGCCATCTGCCTCCTCGAGGTCAACACCGCTGACGCCGGGATCGTCATTGGGATAACGGCCGATGCTCAAGCGGTTCCTTATTATCGTCTCGTCTATATGCCAGATCATGATGCCGCTGCCGGTATCGGTGATCCTGATCTGCTCACCCTCGATATCCTCGTAATGGAACGGGTTGGTATCCATTGTGAGGAAGAAGTCGAACTCCGCTCCGAGCAGGGTATCCTCATTCTCGGGGTAGAAGTCGTCGTCCACATCACCGAAATCGAACCTTCCGTTCATGTTCTCGTCGTGCACCCTGTTGCAAACGAGAAAATATTCGGTTGGACTTATCTCGATCTTCACAAGCGATGTATCCGCCGGCGCGGATGTGTTGATGTCTCTGATGTTCACCTGCCCGTCAGCTTCGATCTCGACAGGCGCCGTCCATCCCATCAGATACCTGTGGAAGGCGCAGGGAAAGGCCGGTATGAAACCGAAGATGTTGTAGAGACCGTATCCCATCAGGCCGAACGCCCCTATCCCCTGTGAATCGGGGAAGCCGGAAGGCGTCGTGTCATACATCGGGATCATCCCGAGCCTCATCCCGACCTGGTAGGCGTAGATCCCGAGGGACCCGTATACGCTGCCGTCCTGAGAGGCGGTCTCGGGCAGGACCATCACGTTGTCGACAAAAAACGTATCTCCCTCGACAAGGTCATTCGTGGGCACTCCCGGTGTCCCAAGCGTATCGGCAAGCACAGCCTCCATCTCGGCTGGATCGATGAAGCCGGACCATAACTGCCACGACGAATTGCCGGCAAAGTCTGTCTCCTGCCCGGCACCGGGATGTAACAGCGCGAAAGCGTCATATTGTGAGAAATCGATCTCATCGTCGTTCTTCGCCACCGCCTCCATGAGCATCTCCGATACCCTCTCCTCCCAGAGATCATCATCGCCGTAATATGCCGCTTCGAAACTGAGCATCGTGACACCTGCCGCGATCTCCCATCCGAGGCCGAACGCCCCCAGGGAGGCTCCCCTGAAATACTCCCAGGAATGCCTCAGCTCGCTGGCGAAATATAGAGAGTCGTGGGGGGGGGATGTGAAATCCATGTCGGCATACGATACCCTTATCACGAGGAGCCTGAGGGTATCGGGCGCATCGAAGCTTCCGGCGAGCAGGCCGGACAGCGCCTGCTGCTGGTAGACACCGGTTGGATGCCCTTTCGGCATCCCGGGCAGACGGGCCTTGTTCGGCTCCGCGGCGAAGGCGCCGGAAAAAGCTGCCGCCACGAGAGCGGCGGCGGAAATCCTTATGAGCAATACCGGTAAACGCATATCAGATAAATAATAAGTTTATGTCCGGGACTCATCAAGCCAAATGCTGGCTCAGAAAAAAGTCGGGGAGAGTGAAGACCTCTTGCCGCCCCTGTTCGACAATCGCTTTCTTCACTCTCCCCTTCGGTCGACCTTCCGGGTAACGGAAACCTTATTTAAGTGCCAGCTTAAGGTAAGGTGTTCTGCCGCTGCAGGATTCTATCATCGTCCTGTTTACCCGATCTGTTCGTCGGGGGGACTCGTCGACCTTTTGGAAAACCGTTCATTTTCTTTATTCCACCGGTCTCTCCGAAACCGGATATCAGCATGATGTTCGCATCCTCTTCGTCGTCTGCCGGCCCGGGCATCAGGTCCCTGTTGTCGGGATCGGTCTGATACGCCCACCAGAAGTCCGCACAACTGTCGGCGACCGTGTACACCCAGAGCTTTACGTAGTGGGAACCGTCGGCCTCGCCGAGCCTGAGTATGTAACAGTGGCTCTCGATCACTTCGACCGACCCGTTAGATGACCATCCCAGCTCGGGAGCAAGATATACATCGTCGAAACTGTACTTATATCCATAATCCTGTATCATCACTCTCGGCATCGTGACCGTGAACAGGTTCACGGCGCCGGTCGTATCGAACACGATATCTGTCGACGGCAGCGAGCAGTCCTGCGCGATGTTGCTCAGCGAAGAGAAATCATACCCGCACGAATCGGGATCGAGCGCCGCGTCGTAGAGCCTGAGGAATCCTTCCGGCCTGGGCGTCGCACTGATCACCTCGTAGCTGAGATCGCTGAGATTGTCGGCCTCGTCGTAAGCGGCTACCGCGTAATAATACTGATTGCCGTGTAAAGGATAGTAGTCGAAGCAGTATTCGTCATCGTCATAAGAACAGAGATCCTCCGCGTAGACAGTTCCTATATAGCTATAATTCCCGTAGGGTTCGTCGTGCTTCCATATATCGTAACCCACGATGTCGTCCTCGGGGTTCGGATACCAGCGTATCTGCACATAGCCATCGAGGTTGACGGCGTAGACGCCGCGAGGTGCCGAGGGAGGGCAATCCGCTGGGACCTCCCTCGGCACATACACGATCTGTTCCTCCTGAGCACAGGAGGAAATGAACGCAAAACTCGCGATCAGGATTGCTGCCAATACTATTGTTGTCTTATTTGCCCTTCCTGCTCTCATCATGCCGACATGTAAACGCAACTGGCGTGCCATGCCTGCTCAACGCCTGAAAAGTCAATCGATTTAACAGTCATTAACAGCGGAAAATGTTAAACGGCAAGTTGTTAAAAATGTGTGACAGATCCCGCACCGGACCGGAGAAAAGGACCGGAGAGGTATGAGGCTCCAGAAAAATGTCGTCTCTATTCCACACATTCGTCCACGAAAGGGGACAGGGCAGGAAAGATGCGGGGAGCACGCAGCGCGTTCTTCTCAATCAGAGATCCGGTCTGCGGGGAGATCGCTTTATATGCAGTGATGCCAGGGGCACAAGACGCGAGCACCGGAGGGGGGAGCTCCATCCAGTCTATGGAGATCGCTTTATATGCAGTGATGCCAGGGGCACAAGACGCGAGCACCGGAGGGGATGTCCATACTCGCAATCCTATGGATCTCGCCGTTCCTATAGGTATCTCATACCCCTGACATTTAATTATAACCTTAATGGGTTACTCTGAGTCAAGTTCAAATTTCATGGAGACAAAATTCCAGAGGAAAAAACCACCGGAGAGATGACCAAGATTTCATTCCCTAGAGACCCCACCTGTACCCTATTTCAAGCTTCAAGAGAGCTTATGGGATCGAAATCTCTGCATCTCTCCGGTTTTGCCACTTCCGGTTCGCCAACCGATACCGGTAATATCAAAAGGCAAGCTCCGTTCCAAAACCGGCGATAGACCTGCTTCGCGATGCATGCCATAAAACATGTATATTCAATACGTTACAATCCCGTATTTTTACGGTAAATCTTATGTCCCGCGATGTTCACAAGCGAGGGATAAAGACCCTTTATACCTCCCGCAGTCTTCCCGTAACGCGCTGCCCGGCAACACATTGAAATGGCAATGTACTTGTCCGGGAGAACGATCGGGCCGGCCGGCCCCTGAAATGACCACGACGGGGAAGAGACCGGCCATTGATTATCTCTAAATAAATTGAAAATAAACCAAAACAGGCCGGACGCACCCGTGCTTCGTAAGATATTTTTATAATTGATGGATTGATCTTCTGTGCGCAGGCAGCCCTACTGGACTATCCCGTAGTCACGGATCTTCTTGAGGAGCGTCGGATAGCTGATGCCCAGGTCGGCTGCGGCGGCCTTCCTGTTCCAGTCGTTTCTTCCGAGAGTCTCCGAGACTATCCTTTTCTCGAGGTCCCTGACCTTGTCGGGCAGGGTCGCGGACGAATCGATCACTTCGTCCCGGTTTCCGGCGAGATCAAAGACAAGCTGCTGCGGGGTGATCACGCCGTTGTCCTCGGCGAGGATGACCGCGCGCTTGATTATCTTGCCGAGTTCCCTGACATTGCCGGGCCATTCGCAGCCCTTGAGGAACTCTATCGCATCGTCGCTGAACCCGATGATCTTCTTGTCCATCGCGGCGCAGCAGGTGCGCAGATAATGGTTCGCCAGAAGATGAATATCCCCGATGCGCTCGCGCAGTGGCGGAATCGTCAGCGGGAAATCGTTGATCCTGTAGTAGAAGTCCTCGAGCATCTTTCCCTCGCTGCAGAGCTGCAGCAGGTCCACCTTGGATGCGAAGATCAGCCTGACGTCGACCTCGAACATCTCGTTGCTGCCGACCGGCCGTACCTTCCTCGTGTCGAGGAACTGGAGGAGCTTGCCCTGTATCGAGAGTGGAGATTTTCCGATCTCGTCGAGGAATATCGTTCCGCCGTCCGCTTCGGCGAGCAGCCCCTTCTTGTCTGCGACAGCCCCCGTGAAGGATCCCTTCACGTGGCCGAAGAGCTCGCTCTCAAGAATCGTCTCTGGAAGTGCAGCACAATTCACATGGATGTATTTCTTTCCGCTCTTTCTGCTCATGTCGTGGATGGCCTGGGCCACGAGACCCTTGCCCGTTCCCGTCTCCCCCATGAGCAGGACGCTGGAATCGCTTAACGCGACCTTGCCTGCCAGCTCGAGGATCCTCAGCATCTTCTCGTCTTTAGTGATGATCCCGCTGAAAGCGCTGTCGGCAGATTCCTTTCCGCCCGGTACGGGCATCGCGCCCTTGACCGATCCCTTTATAAGGAAATCGATGAACCCTGCATATGTCGATACGATCTCGAAGATCGACCCGACGGCCGGCACTCCCTCGTTCCCCTCGGACTGGAAGAACAGGAGCCCGAAGTTCCTTCCTCCCCTGCTGAGAGGATGGAAGTACGCGGGAGAAGCGCCGCCCGGGAGCTGTTTGAATATCTCCCTGACGCGCCTGTCTTTCGCCGTGTCCGTGACGAGGAATTTCTCTGCCGTGTCGGCGTCGTCGCGGGAGAGGAACCATTCGGTGATCCCTCTCGTCTCTTTGTCCCCGATCCCGCGGCGGGCGAGCACTACCGGATCGCTTCCGTTGCCGTCGGTCAGAGCGACGAATCCGTGGCCTGCGGAGAGTTTTCTCATCAGATCGCTGAGGATGTAATCGAGATACGACTTCAGCTGCGGATCGTGCATGAAAGTCCCGTCCAGGTCCCCGGACTGACCGAAGTCCTTCCCCGGCGCTCCATGCGGACCGGCCGCTGCGTCCTCGATCTTCCTGCGCATCCGGCGCAGGCGCCTGATGAGATTGCGGTCGTGTAACTCCTCAGCAAGCCGCTGCGCGTCGAAGAGGTGCAGCAGGCACTCGTCCCTGTTGCCGAGAATGTCCTCTATCCTCATAAGAAGGAAATGGCTTCCCGCCAGGTCGCCGTATTCCTCGTGCCTCTCGAAGAACGACACGGTCTCGCCGACAAGTTTCCTCGCCATCACGGCCGACCTCCTGTCGCCCCTGCGGAGCAGGTGCTCGCCGAGGATAACCCCCGACCTGTGCGCCTCGTAGGGATTGTTGACCGACAGAAAGGTCCTGATGCTCATGTTTATCTGCTTCTCGGCCTCGGTCTCCTTCTTCTGGATAGCGAGGGCCTGGCCGATCATTCTCTCAACGTAGCCGATCTCGTGCATCTCTCCACTGCGGCGGCATGTCTCGATAGCACGGCGTCCGATGGCGAGCGCCTCCTCGGCCTTTCTCTGGACGAGATATACGTTCATCATCCGGCGCTGAACTTCGGCGACTATATCGCCCTGCGGGTTGATCCTCGAGGCGGACTTGAGCGCGATGGCGTAGTTCTCGAGGGCATCCATTAAATCGCCCTTTTCAAACATCAAGTCGCCGATGAACTCGTCGGCGAGAGCGATCTCTCGCTTGTAGTTCCTCCGTTCGGCGGTGACCCTTGCCTCCAGCAGGTGCTTCTCGGCCGACAACAGGTTTCCAGCCATTGTCTCCTTGACTCCTAGCATCAGCGTGGATTTGGTATACTTCAGATCATCGCCGATACGCCTGGCCATATCCCTGGCCGAGGCGAATGCACTCTCCGCGCCGGCGAAGTTGCGCTTCTTCAGGTGCACAATACCCATGTTGAGAGTCACACGGACCCTGTGCTGGGTCAGACCGACCTCATCGCATATCTCCAGGGCCCTGCCGAGGAACTGAAGCGCCCTGCCCCAGCGGCATGCGTTCTTGTGGAACAGCCCGAGGTTGTTGAGGACGTACGACTCGCCGACCATGTCCCCAATCCTTCTGTAGGAGGAAAGGGCGTCGAGAAAATACTGTTCGGCCTCGTCGCTGCGTCCCAACCTGGCATAGCAGTTTGCGATGAGGAGCTGCGTGTGGGCGACCTCGCGGTGCTCGTCGCTCGTACGCAAAATCCTGTAAGCCGAGCAGGCCTCCCTTAGACCGCGCTTGATGTCGCCCCTCTCGTACAGGATGATCCCCCGGCGGCAGGCGATCGTGCCCTTGTCAATCAGGTCTTCATCCTTACAGTGGGTTGCCGCGCTGTCGAGGAAGGACATCGCCTCTCGCAGAAGGCCTTTCTTACGATAGCAGTCGCTTATCTTGCGGTAGACTCTTACAAGGTCGGTTGGACCGCCGCCGGCGGTCTGGACCTTCTGGATGGCCTTGTCGTAGTATTCGAGCGCAACTGAGTAATTCTCGGTCGACAGATGCATGTCGCCGAGCTCTTCCTCGGTGCCGGTAGACTTGAACTTGTGCCTCGGCTGGTTCTTTTCGTATTCGAAATTTTCCTCACCATGCGGGCCGTCAGGCATCGGTTACTCCTTGAAGTGGCAAATGGCGAAATGACCGGTTAAGCCCGTAAGTAGACCGCTAGTATTTAGTTCTAAACTCGCCGGATCCGGTTATGAGACCACCGGGCGAGGCCAATCCCGTGCTCAACTTGTCGTCGCTGAGGCTTTTAGGATTGACACTCTTTCCGTCGTCCCTGCCATTCGCGTAATCGTCGGCATCTCCACGCAGCATTACATCGTTTCCGTCATCGCCGATCGCCCTCTCTTCGTATCCGAGGTTCTGGCAATGGGCTCTCATGAAATAGGCAAAATAGCAGGAGAGCCAGTTGGAAACGGTCACCGCCTTTTCGCCGGCTATCGGCGAGGCACAGACCTGCGTCACTGAAGTAATGGAGAAAGCCGCCAGAATGGCAAGAAGAAGAGCCGTTCTCTTCATGACCTTTTCTCCTCCTGGAACTACCCTGTTCCAAAAAGACCCGTCATACCCTGAACACCCACGGCTTAAAAATAAGTTCCGCAAGGGCGGCTGTCAAATTTTTCGGGTGAAAATCTTTGAAAAAAATGAAGTTAACCGATTTGTCAGATTTTTTTCAATATAGCTTGCGCTTCGCATGAGATATATTTCAATAATTGCGGCTTCTCAGTTTTTCTCATCCTTGTCACCGCGCAGATCGATGCTGTACTTCTCGAGCTTCTTGTAGAGGTTGCTGCGCTGCATCCCCAACTGCCGTGCAGTCTTCGACACATTGCCGTTGTTCTCGCGCAGCTTCTTGATGAGAAATTCCCTCTCGGTGAAGTCCCTGAACTCCTGGTAAGTCTGCATGCCGAACGGATCCTTCATCATATCCTCTTCCCTTGTCAACACGAGCGGTGGCATGTCCTCGCGCCTGATCGTGTCGGACAGCGTCAGGATGCAGAGCCTCTCGATCAGGTTTCTC
>JAUWMD010000162.1 GCA_030613345.1 Candidatus Krumholzibacteriota bacterium | reverse complement strand
GCCATGACGATGAAGGTCTGCCCGTCTTCTGTTCTGCCTATCTCGTGGATGACGCCTATGTTCGAGTGGTTGAGAGAGGAGGCGGCCCTTGCCTCGTGGACGAAGCGCCTTATCGCATCCTCGTCCGTGCTGAAATGAGGCGGAAGCACCTTGATCGCCACTGAGCGGTCGAGATCGAGATCCCGGGCCTTGTAGACCACCCCCATCCCGCCCTCGCCGAGCTTCTCGAGGATCTCGTAGTGGGATATGGGCTCACCGATCATACAAGCCCCGATCCGGATCCAAGGATATGGTGGTTGCGGAGCCTGATGCATCTACCTGTACTGGCGTTCTGCTGCGAAGCTCACCGCACGAGCACGATGCGGAACGAGCGCTCGACATTGCCCGCCCTCATCCTGCAGAAGTAGACGCCCGATGGGAGCCGGCGCCCGTTCGCACGCCCGTCCCAGACTACCTGATGACTTCCTGCCGGCATCGCCCGGTCGACCAGCTTGACCACCCGCTGACCCGCAACGTTGTAAACGGATATCTCGACCTTCCATGACGCAGGGTCTCCGGGACGGCGGGCCGGAAGATCGTAGGAGATCACGGACCGGCCAGTCGACGGGTTCGGGTAGCTCCTGAACAGGGCTATCTCGTCGGGGAACAGCCCCGGCTCTTCGCTGTCGGTGTAAGGATCTATGATGATGGGAAGCAGGGCCGTATTGTTCGTCTCGTCCTCCTCTACCTCATCGCTGGTAGAGTCGAGTATTATGCCGAGGTAGTAACTCCCCGGCGGAGTGTCCCACGGTATGCGGACATCGACGTCGGTCGGGTGGAAATTGCCCGGATCCACGTCACCGACGAAGTCCCCCACCTCGAGAAGTTCGTCGCCCGCATCGATCACGGCGTCGACAGAGAGGACCACGTCGATCGTCACGCCGCCCTCGAAGGTCGTAAGCCCGCCGATGTTCCATGTCTCGAAGAAGACCTGGGCGGTATCAGAGGCTCCCACAGGTGCGGGAAGTGGCTGGAGGTTGTATATGACGAGATCCGGTTGCGGCACGCCGATCATCTGGCTGATCCTGAAAGCATAGTAATATCCCGGGAAGCCGCCGCCGAGTCCCCCGCCCGGCGCATCCTCGAGCGCGAGCTTGTACTCGCCGGCGTCCGGCGTGATGAAGAAGAAGTACGGGTCCATGTCGTGCGAATCGTCGTCTATGATGAGGGTGTCACCGAGCGGGCCTATTATATGGCCGATCGGATCGAGAGTCGAGTCGGGGGGCGGCAGGAAGGCCTCGCTCGCGTCGACGTCTATGATGACGATGTCGCCCATTCCAGCCGTGAACGAGTACCAGTCGACATCTCCCGGGTGGTCGATGGTGCCGGCGCGCACCTCGCCGTAGCTGATCGGTTCGGCGATGCCAGGGTCGTCGTTCGGCTCCGTCTCCGGGATGCCCCGCTGGAGACGGAGCTCGTACATACCCGTGCTCCCCGCCTCGCCGTACAGCTCGACCCGGTATTCGTCGGTCGAAGGAAGGCCGAGGTTTGTCAGCCTGCTGTCGGGCTCGATCCCGGTTATGTTGCCCTCCGGCGTCAGGAGCGAGTCGGGATGGGGTCCGAGGAGGAACACCTCGGGATCGAGGGCCGAGCCCAGCTCGGCGGCGATCACATCGCTGTATACGATTTCTCCCACGCCGCCCGGGAAGCGGTACACGTCGCTGTAGAAGGGCAGATCGATGATTCCGCCGACGCTGTAAAGAGCATCGCTGAACGGGATGAGCAATGGTTCTATGTTCACCATTGTGAGGGCGAAATTGTTGAGCTCATCCATTTCCAGCTCCATATCTGGATAATCGGTGAAAAGGGCGAGGGTAAGTACCGTGTCGAGCTCCGTATCGGCCGGCAGAGTCAAGGGCACACCGGTGAAGATGTCCGTTTCTCCTGGCAGCAATGAACGCATCGTGTGCACGTTGCCCCAGACGTCGGGCGTCAGCTGCAACACAGGAATATTGTTGAGCGTATCCCATATGAAGATGTAGTTGAGTATCGCGCTGAGCGCCGTCGGCAGCGGTCCGACATTCTGGATCGTGAAGTCGATATAGATATCACCCCCGGGCTGCCCCGATGGAGGATTGACTGCGAAGTTGATGACCGCGATGTCCGACTGCGCCAGGGCCGGCGCGGGAGCAATCGCCGCTACCAGTGCCAACACGCATACGAGTATCAAAGTTAACGATCCGTATGAATTGAGTCTTCTCATCGACCTGCCTCCCCGTTGGACGGTCTCCGGCGGCTATTCGATCTGCCGCATTGGCGAATAATATCCGCCACTTTTCACACCGGCCTGTAGCCGGTGAGTCGCGAAGGTTTTTTAAGCCCCATCTCAGAGGCGACCCACATCGCAACCTCGAGCTTGTATTTGAGCCATTCGCAGCCGCGTTTGTACGGCCTGTAGAGATCCCTGTTATGCTGTTCGTTGTTCGCCGGGCAGTTCCCCTGGCATATATATCTCGCCCAGCACTCCCCGCACTCCTCCGCTTCATAGACGACGCACCGCATGCGGTGCCGGAAAGTCGAGAGTTTCTCTTCGTCGAATCCTTCCCTGACGTTTCCCAGCCGGTATTCGGGCATCCCGACGAAGCCGATGCAAGGGTAGATCGATCCATCCTCGCTGACCGTGATGAAATTGCATCCAGCACCGCAGGGCGAGAATCGGTGCGTCTCATGGAGAACGCGCGTAACGTTATTGCTGATACCGACATCAATCGCTTCGTCCTTGTACAGCGAGTACCCGAGGTAGAACTTCGCGAACTTGAGGTACTCCCGCCTCAGCGCCTGTTCCTCGTCCTCGCTGTAGATGGGAAATCCCCCGGGCCGGAAGGCTTCGCACGCCTCCGAGGCAAATTCGACCTCAGTATCGTAGAATCCCTCCCGGAAGAGAGATTTAGTAGCCTTGACCATGTCGATATCGGGCGGCACGAGGGTCGCCCGGGCCGATACGTGGATGCGGGAAGAGGCGATGGCCCGGGCCACATTGCGCCGGATCACGTCCCAGCTCCCGCGCCCGTCCTGGAAGGGCCTGTTTCTGTTGTGCACCTTCTTCGTGCCATCTATGCTGATGCCGAGCGATATCCCCATCGTCTCGAAGAAATCGATCATCTCATCGGTGAGGGTCGTGCCGTTGGTCGTCACCTTGTACGAGAAGGTTCGTTTTCCGCCGCTCTCCTTCTCGATCTCCCTGCAGTGCTCCATGGCCGCGCGTACAACATCGAAATTAAGAAGCGGCTCGCCCCCGTAGAAGTCGATGAGGATATCCCCCTCGGGGAACCCGTTCTCCACGGCGAGATCGATCGCTGCGATCGCCGTCTCCCGGTCCATCAAACGCTCGCTGACGGAGCGGCCATAAATGCCTCCGCGGTTCCAGCAGTAGATGCAGTCGAGATTGCAGACGGAGGCGACGTTGAGCGTGACCGATACGATACGGGGCTTGATATCCTCTGGTTCGGGCCGGGGCCTTTCCGGATCGGTCCCGGGGCAGAGATTCCCCGAAGAGACATGCCGCCGCACCTCATCCATCGAGGCATCGATACGCTTCTTCGAGTGATGCGGCGCAAGATACTCGCGGATCTGATCGTCGTTGTGACTGCCGAGAAGGGGAATTATCTCGCTCGAGACGGTGTCGGCCCGAAAGAACCGCCCGCTCGCCGGGTCGAATACGATACGATTCCCCGCGATTTCGAAGATATGGGGACACAGGGACTTCCGCGTCTTCCCCGTATCCGCGACAGATAACGCTTTCCGCTCGGGCGCCGGATCTGTCATATCTTTTCTGCCTTCCTCGTCACTTACCGAAGTTCTTCTGCGCTTCAAACCAGCAATTCTTCCTGAGGACCTTCAGCTGAGCGTCCTCCCAGCACTCCCCGACCTGTGCGTCATTGGGACAGTGCTGGGCCGCCTTTCTGCTGGTACACTTCTGACCGTACTCTGGCGTTCTGCATTTGTCGCGGCGCTTCATCTGCGCATCATTGAGGCAGGTGCCTACATGCTCGAGGCTGTTGCACAGGTTGTTCTTGTTTATATTGGGACAGTTTTCGAGCTGAGTCTCGCTGAGGCAGTTGAACTTCTGCCAGTCGGCCTGGCATTTGTCCCGCACCTCCTTGCTGTTGCACTTGTCCCACTGCGCATCCGCCTCGCACTTGTCGTACTGCTTGTTGCTCTTGCACTTTGCGTACTGCTCGGAGGACTCGCACTTCTTCTTCTGCTTGCCTGACGTGCAGTTGTCGATCTGGGTCGGGCTCTTGCAATTCTCCCTCTGCTTGTCGTCGTTGCAGGCTTCTTTCTGTTCGGGGCTTTTGCATGAGGCTATGTGCTCGGGGCTCTCGCACCTGTCTATCGCCACATCAGTGGTGCAAGCGTTGTGCTGCTCGGGATTGTCGCATTTCTCCATGTGCCTTACTTCGGAAGTACACTCCAGAGCCTGTACCCATGTGCTGCACTTGTTGTTCTGCAGCTCTGTCTCACAGTGCATTATCTGTATATCGTTGACGCACTTGTTCAGATGCTCGGGGGTGAGGCAAATGTTTATCCGCCCCTCGAGCTGGCAGTTGCCGACCTGTTCGCCGGTCATGCACAGGTTGTAATGGTAAGCGCTCTCGCAGCTTTCGCCTGTTGCCGCCTGGACGGGATCTCCGCATCCGTCCGGTTGGGGCGGATTATACTCCCCTGTCGTGCAAGATGCTGGACGCGAACTGTCGTACTTCGCCCTTTCCTCATCATCGCCGATCAGGGCCATGTGAGACCCGTTCCCGGCGGACGCACCGCTGCCTGGCAGGAACGAGAACAATCCCGCAAAAAAGGATTTCAGCGCTACACCGGATCCGATCGGCCAGAGGGGGGCCTTGCCGAGAAATCTTCGCCTGTCGATCGAGAGCCTCCTTGAGAGCTGCATACAGGCCGTCGAACCGTCAATGTACGGCGGCACATACGCCCCGGCACCGCATGCGCCGCCGGGCGTTCAATCATTCCAGTATGAAAACAGCTACATGGCTGTGCTGTATTTAAGCTGCGTATTGGTGAGAGCGCGGTCCCATTCCGGACCCGCGGGATTCCCCTGAATTTAACCGCGTGTAGTTTACTACAGATTGCGCCGGGATTCCACATTTATTTTCTTTATTTTTATCGTTGGCGCGGGCCCCGAATCATGAGGGATGGAGCGGGGCGACGCTACCGTCGCCTGAACGGATTTTCCGCCCGCCGGCCTGTTTTATTTACAGATAGACCGGACTTTGCAAGGTGCCTCATAATCCGGACCATGAGACTGCCCGTTGCACTCATACTGCCTGTTCTGATACTCGGCGCCGCCCTTTCTTCATGCGGTCCGCAGCAGGAGAGCGGGCCGCGCGCGAAAACCACGCTCGAGCTCGATTCGGGTTGGAGATTCCGTGAGGCGGGCGGCGACGGCGACTGGATGCCGGCGGCCGTCCCCGGCTGCGTCCACACCGACCTGCTCGCCGCCGGCGCCATTCCCGACCCTTTCTTCGGCGACAACGAGAAAGACCTGCAGTGGATCGGAGAGAAGGAATGGGTCTATTCCTGTAAATTCACCGCGGACGAGTCACTGCTCGGGCACGAACGGATCTACATCACATTCGAAGGGCTCGACACCTACGCCGAGGTGAGCCTGAACTGCGTCCGCCTGTTCGGCGCGGACAACATGTTCCGGCAGTGGCGCGCCGATATCACATCCAATATCGTCGAGGGCGAAAACTCTCTCGAGGTCAGATTTCTCCCTCCCGGCCCAATCGAGGCGGCAAAACGCGATTCCCTCGGATACAGCCTTCCCGGCGGCGACAGGGTCTTCACCCGCAAGGCGGCTTATCATTACGGCTGGGACTGGGGGCCGGGATTCGTTACCTGCGGCATCTGGAGACCGGTGCGGATCACCGGCTGGTCCGACGTCATGATCACCGGCATGCTCCCGAAGATCCTGGCGCTCTCCGGGGAGAGTGCCCTTGTAAATATCGAAGTGGATCTGGCTGCCGACTATGAAGACAGCGTCGATGTGATCCTCTCCAGGGACAGGACCGACATGCGCTATTCCAGAAGTGTCCTGT
>JAUWMD010000004.1 GCA_030613345.1 Candidatus Krumholzibacteriota bacterium | reverse complement strand
CGCAACGGCCGGGGCAGATCACGCGCGGAGAGGCAGGCGCGGGCACCGCCGGGGCGGGCCCGCACGGAGTCGGCCGCGGGAAGGAGAACTGCGGGGGCAGCACCGGCGCGCCGGAGGGCTGGAACCAGGAGTGGCGTTCGCCGCTGCGCAAGGGTCTCGACGAGCTTCGCGACGAGCTCGCCGCACGGTTTGCGAAAGAGGGCGGCGGCGTCCTGGCAGATCCGTGGAAGGCACGCGACGAATATATAACAGTCACAGAGAACAGGTCCTCCGCGGCGGCGTCCCGGTTCGTCAGAGACCGCGCGGCAAGGGAGCTGCAGGAGAGCGATGTCGCGCGGGGAGTGTCGCTTCTCGAGGCCCAGCGCAACGCGCTGCTGATGTACACGTCGTGCGGCTGGTTCTTCAACGACATCTCGGGGATAGAGACGACACAGCTGATGAAGTATGCCGCGAGGGCGGCGGAGCTCGCCGGCAGGGAAGATCCCCAGCGGCTCGAGTCGCTTCTGCTCGACGAGCTGGAGAAGGCCGTGAGCAATGTCGAGACGCACGGCACCGGAGCCGACCTGTACAGGCAGGAAAAGAAATATTCCTCCGTCGACGGCGGCTTCCTCGCCGGTCAGTTCGTCCTGACGAGGCACCTCGAATGCCCGGACGCCTCCCCCCGCTCTTTCGGCTACGAGTTCGAGGTGTTGGAGGAGGATTCGACGGAATTCGACGACGAGTCGATCCGCACGGGGCTGTTCGTGATGATCTCTCCCTTCTCGCTGGAGAGCCGGCTCTTCGCCTACGCCCTCATCCTCGGGCCTCCCGCGAAGGTCGTCTGCATGGTGAGGGAGGCTGCGGGCCCGCAGGAATACGATCGCCTGCGTACGCGCCTCGACAGGCTCCCTGAAGAGTCGGACAGGAAAGAGATAATCAGGAAATTCGCCGAGATCTTCGGCGGGCACGTCTTCGCGATGCGCGACCTCTTCCCCGAGGACAGGGAGAAGATCCTCGACAAGCTCGCCGCCAGGCAGATCGACCACCTCGAGGAACGGCTCGAGCAGCTCTACCTCGAGGACCGCGACATGCTGAGGCTGTTCAGCGAGACCAGTCTCGTCGCGCCGGCCGTCATCCGCGTCCCGGCCGAGACGGTCCTCTCGCGGCGCCTCGGCCGCGAGCTGGAGAGCTGGGAGAGAACGCTCGACACGGCCGGTCTGGAGGGCGTCAAGGCAGTGCTGGCTGAAGCCGATTTCTACGGCGTCTCCCTCGACAAGTCCGAAATATGCCGGTTGTTCACCGAGCTCCTCGTCGAGGCGCGGGGCGGCCTGCGTGAGATAATCGACGAGGGTGTCGTCGGCACGCTGGCCGACTTCGTGAATTTCATCGACGACGCAGGTGTCGCTCTGGAAGACCACGGGATACAGAACGTTATATTCGACATCCTCTCCGGGCCGCTCGGCGAGGCGGTCGGCAGGATGGAAAAGCTGGAGCCGGAAAGCGGAAAAGAGCTGGGCGGAGTGAGGAAGATGCTCGCCCTGGCGAAGAGATTCAATTTCAACGTCGAAGACCTCGAGGAACGGATTCCAATCAGATGATGGACGGGAAAAGCGCGGAAAAGAAGATCGCGAAGCTCAGGGAGCGGATCGAAAGGCACGACCGCCTCTACTATATCGACAACAACCCGAAGATATCGGATGCCGCCTACGACGAGCTCCTCAGAGAGCTGGAGGATCTCGAAGAAGCCTTCCCCGACCTTGCGGCCGACGATTCTCCGACGAAACGTGTCGGCGCTCCTCCGCGATCCTCCCTCCCGCCGGCCGTGCACCTGATGCCGATGCTCAGCCTCGACTCGACGACGAGCGCCGACGAGGCGCGGGCGTTCGACGAGCGGCTGAGGAAGGCGCTCGAGAGGGACCGTGTCGCGTACACCGCCGAACCGAAGTTCGACGGCCTCTCGCTCGAGCTGGTCTACGAGAACGGCCTCCTGATCCGCGCAGCCACCCGCGGCGACGGCACGACCGGCGAGGACGTGACCCCCAATGTCCGCACGATACGCAGCGTTCCCCTGCACCTCCAGGGCGCCCCGGCGCCGTCGCTGATGTCGGTGCGCGGAGAGGCGCTGCTGCCCCTCGCCGGATTCAGGGAGCTCAACAGGAGGATGACCGAGCGGGGCGAGCCCGGGTTCGCCAATCCGAGAAACGCCGCCGCCGGAGCGCTGCGCCAGCTCGATTCGAGGATCACCGCATCGAGGCCCCTGAAATTCTTCGCCTACGAAATAATGAAGATCGAGGGCG
The DNA here is from genome assembly GCA_030613345.1 of Candidatus Krumholzibacteriota bacterium. Taxonomy (GTDB): domain Bacteria; phylum Krumholzibacteriota; class Krumholzibacteriia; order Krumholzibacteriales; family Krumholzibacteriaceae; genus JAUWCL01. The sequence goes on along the minus strand of JAUWMD010000004.1, from coordinate 23,786 downwards.
CCCCGGCTCCCGCGTCGCATGCAGGAGAGCTCGCGGCCCTGACCGGCCACGGATTCCTGATAGACTATCACTGGAAGGAATGCGCCGGGATCGAGGAGGCGATCGACTTCCATGCCCGGCTTGCGGAAGCGAGGGAGGCGCTGCCCTTCGAGATAGACGGAGTCGTGATCAAGGCAGATTCAAAGCGCGACCGCGCCGCCGTCGGCGCCCGCTCGCGCTCTCCGAGGTGGGCGCTCGCGCTGAAATTCGAGCCGCGCCGCGAGATCACCGATGTCGAGGATATAGCTGTCGGTGTCGGCCGCACCGGCAAGCTCACCCCTGTCGCCCTGCTCAAACCGGTCGACGTCGGTGGAGTCACAGTGAGCCGCGCGACGCTCCATAATGCGCGCGATCTGGAGCGCAAGGATGTGCGCCCGGGCGACCGCGTGAGGATAGAGAGGGCGGGCGACGTCATCCCCGCCGTCGTGGAGCGGATAGAAGTCGCGGGGCAGAAGAGAAGCGAGCCCTTCTCGATGCCCGAGCAATGTCCCGTCTGCGGATCACCGGTCGAAGCCGAGGGCGCGAACCATTACTGCACCGGCGGCCTCTCCTGCCCCGCCCAGCTGAAGAGAGGGATAATGCATTTCGCCTCGAAGGGGGCGTTCGACATAGAGGGGCTCGGGGAAAAGACCATCGAGTCGATGGTCGACCTTGAGATAATCGGCAGCGTCGCCGACCTCTTCCGCCTCGAGGAGGAAAGGCTTCTCGAGCTCGAGGGATTCGCCGGGAAATCGGCGGACAACCTGCTCGAGGCGATCGAGCGCTCGAAGGAGATCGCGCTCTCGCGGTTCATCTACGCGCTCGGCATAAGAAACGTCGGTGAGCATGTCGCCGGGCTGCTCGCTCTGCATTACGGGTCGCTCGATGCTGTCGCCGCCGCGTCGGCTGACGAACTGACCGGGATCCATGAGATCGGGCCCGAGGTGGCCGCGAGCGTCACAGGTTTCTTCTCGAACGAGAGAAACAGGAAGACGGTCGATGACCTCCTCGCTCAGGGCGTCGCGCCGAGGCCTCCCGAGAGAACGGCGGCCGACCTGCCCCTGACGGGCAAGACATTCGTCTTTACCGGCTCGCTCGAGGGGATAACGCGTGGCGAGGCGAAAGGAAGGGTGCAGGCTCTCGGCGGGAGGGTCAGCTCGAGCGTCAGCGCAAAGACGGACTACGTAGTCGCCGGAAGCGATCCAGGCTCCAAATACGAAAAGGCGGTCAGGCTCGGCGTGACCGTCCTCTCGATCGATGAATTCCTGGCACTTCTGCCGGAAGAGTGATCGCGCGCGATATCAGCGGTCCTGGAAGAGCTTCTTCAGTCCGCCGAGGGTCGTTTCCTCCGTGGCGGACGAAGTGCCGTCCCAGCCTGAGAGCCTCGTGGCGAGCCACCATATCGCCCTTGCCTTCTGCTCGCAGCTCTCGAAGGTCGTGTGGCCGGCTTGGCCACCGGAAAAATGTGGATGCTCGACCGGGATTATATTCCCGTCATACTCATACGTTGCATGATCCCACGCCTCGGCGGCGGGGTCGTACCACCATGCGTCAAGATCGGCGAAATCGTACAGCACCTTATCGTTCTCGATGCAGAACGCCCTTATCCGCTCGTTATTATACCACCTGTTATAACCCACAGCGCCGGTTGCCTGCGCATTCCCCGTGCCGTATATGAAAGTAACGTCGGGGAATTCCGCCTCGAGGACAGGTATCGAATCGAGGTACGCACTCACGCTTTCGTATATCCATTCGTCTTGATAGAGATCCATCTCCCTGCACCAGACGAACATGGAGATATTTATCGAGGGATTGGCGGTAAGGGTTGCTCTCGTCTCGTCCATCGCCGCCTGGTTCACCCAGAAGTGATGGGGCGTTATATAGATCCCCACTATCTGTCCGTTGAATAAACAGAGCGCATCGGTCGCTGTCGGAAGGGTGTTGTCCTCGATGGCGTAGGCAAGCTGAGGCGCCCCCTCCTTCAGGATGTTGAGCCCTGCCGGTATCTGGTTGCCGTGAGAGGTATGCGCATAATGAAACCTCATGGTCGTTTTGGCCGAGTCGATCCACTCGGACGGTATCTTCGAGAGGTCCGTGCAGGTATGATCGATTATCAGCGGCCCCTCGCCCTCCCATGCACCGGCGGACGATGCCGCGATCGATATCGCCGCGAGGAAAGCGGCAACAAAACAGAAGCTCTTGTTTGTCGAGTTCATTGCGTGCTCCTATCCTTTGGGGCGATCAGCCCGTCAGCCTCAAGCTGCCCCGTAATGAGCCTGAGAATGGTGCATTATAACTCTTTTTCCGGAAAAAATAAATCATAAAGATTGTCAGCAATACGCAAGGAACTGCGCCAGCCGCCGGATATACGTCTCATCGGTGCCACAGCAGCCTCCAAGAACCTTTATACCGAATTCTCCGTGCAATGCCGCCATCGCGCCGGCCCACCTGACCGGGTCGTCGGCGTCGAGCTCCTCGCGGCCGTCGAGCTCTTCGGGGTCGAGCCGGGAGGCGTTCGCCTGGAGCCCTATAAGCCTTCCCGAGGTGGCCAGCGTGGCGTTATCGCCTCGCCCTAGCGCGCGCGCGAAATTGGCGGGGTGGATGCAGTTGGCCATGTGAAACAGGGGCGGGTCGCAGCCGAGCGAGTCGATGCGCTCGACCGCCTCGCCGAGAAATGTGCCGTCGAGGACCCTCCCGTCGCTCCTGGCGACATAGCTCACAACGAGAGGAGCACCGGCATCACCGGTGGCCAGAGCGATTCCCGAGGCTTCCTCGACCGAGGGAAGGGTCGAGGCCATTACGAAATCGACGCCGCCGTCACGGAGGGCCTCGATCTGGGGGGCGTGGTACCGCCTCGCCTCGCCCGAGGGAAGAGCCTCGTCGGGGCGGTAGGCGTCCCCCCTGCTGCCGATGAGCCCACCGATGAATATCCTGCCCTCGAGCGGGGGATATTCAGAGGCGATCTCTCTGATGAACCCGACGCACGCGGAATTGACCATGTCCATGTCGAGCCCCGTCCTGCCGCACGGCCCGGTGCCCGCCTTCCACGTCGGCGCGAGGATAATGATCGACAGGCCCGTTTCCGCCGCGACGTCGATGTACGATCTGTAGATCTCCCTGAGGATCTCCCGTCCCTCTTCCTCGAGGACGAGGGAGGCGGCGAGGAGATGCTCGTCGAGAAGGGCGCCGCGCCGGCGGAGCCGCTCGATCACCGCTCCCTCTGCGAGGATCGCATCTTCCCTCATAAGGGCCGCTTCGAAAGTTCTCATCCCCTCTCCTCCAACCTCGAAAGGACCCTCCTGAGGACGAGCCAGGCGGCGATCCCCGCGAGTCCGTAAGAGATGCCGACCCCGGCGAATATCCCCTTCATGCCGGCGAGCCTCATCCCCGCCCAGGCCATCGGCACGGTGAGCGCGAATGTCTGCACCGCGGCGAGGAGGGCGGCGTGTATCGGCCTGTGCAGTACATGGAGCACGAGTGACGATATCACGAAGACTCCAAACAGGCAGTAGGCCGCCGCAACGGTCCTCGTATAGAGGACAATAACAGAGATGACCTCCGGGTCACTGCTGAATATCGAGGCGATCGGCCGGGCGAAAGCGGCAAGAAAGGCGAACATGCCGATGCCCCAGAGTAGGGCGAACCTGTTGCTCAGCGAGATCCCCCTGTCGACCCTGCCCTTCCTCGCCGCGCCCCAGTTCTGGCCGGTGAACGGGCCGAGCACGCTCGAGAGGGCGAATATCACTGCCATCGCGAAGAACTCGACCTTGACTGCGACCCCGAAAGCGGCAACGGCCTTCGGACCGCTCGCGGCGATCATGCCCGTCAGCACCCCTATCCCGAGCGGCATGATGACCCTCGTCGCCGCCGCCGGCAGGCCTATGTAGAGGATCCTTTTCCACGAGGCGAGCACCTCTTTGAAGGGCACCCTCTCGAAGGTGAGCATCCTCAGCCTGAAATGGACTATATAGAAGGAAAGCGTGAAGGTGATCGCTCTTGTCAGCACCGTCGCCACCGCGGCGCCGGCCAGGCCGAGGCGCGGGAAGGGCCCGATGCCGAATATCAGGAGTGGGTCGAGGATGATGTTAGCGCCAACGGCGGTGAGCATGATAAGGGCGGGTGTCTTCATGTCGCCGTTGGCCCGGATCGCGTTGTTGCTGACCATCGGGAAGAAGACGAAGAGGAGGCCGGCGAGCCAGATCGACATGTACGTCTTCACCATCCGCAGTATGTCTCCCGCCGCGCCGAGCGCCCTGAAGACGGGGTCCATCGTGAGAAAACCGGTGATGACGAATATTACGACCACGAGCAGCGCGAGGCTGAGGCTGTCGGTGGTGAGCCTGCGGACGGCGTGGGCATCGCCCCTGCCGACGGCCCTCGAGATCAGCGCCGAGGCGCCTATTCCCAGTCCCAGCGTGAACCGCACGAGGACGAGCACGAAGGGAAAGGTGAAGCTCAGCGCGGCCAGCTCCGTCGTGCCGATCCGCCCTACGAAGAAGGTGTCGGTGAGGTTAAAGGCGACCATCCCGAGGATGCCGGCTACCATCGGGACGGTGAGCCTCAGAAGGGTCCTGCCGACCGGCCCCTCGGTCAGCACGGCCTTCCAGCGGCCGCTCCCGCCGGCCCCGGATCTGTCGTCTCTCATCTGGCCCCGTTTCTCCAAATTGGGGGTTGTTTCATTTCTGGCCGGGGTTTATTATATTATTCCTCGCTCAGAGGCAGTTAGCTCAATTTTCGGCGGTCCGGACCTTTAACAGAGGTGAACCAGATGATTATCGGCGTTCCTAAAGAAATCAAGAAGGACGAGCATCGAGTCGCCCTCCTTCCCGTTGGCGCTGAGATACTCGCCAGGCGCAGGCACAGGGTTCTTGTAGAGAAGGGCGCAGGCATCGGCAGCGGCATCAGCGATGCCGAGTACCGTGCGGCCGGCGCACAGATCGTCCGCTCGGCCGCCCAGATCTGGAAGAGGGCCGACATGATCATCAAGGTCAAGGAGCCCCAGCCCGTCGAGATCAGGATGTCGAAGGAGGAACAGATCCTCTTCACGTACTTCCACTTCGCCGCGAACAAGCCCCTCACATACGGCCTGCTCAAGACCGGCGCGATCTGCATCGCGTACGAGACGATGGTAGGCTCCGACGGCACACTTCCCCTGCTCACCCCGATGAGCGAGGTGGCCGGACGGATGGCCGTCCAGGAGGGCGCCAAGTATCTCGAGCGCCCGATGGGCGGACTCGGAATCCTGCTCGGCGGAGTTCCGGGAGTCGACCCCGCGCACGTGTCGATCCTCGGCGGCGGAGTCGTCGGGACGCACGCGGCGAAGATGGCCGCAGGCCTCGGCGCGAACGTTACGATCCTCGATATCAATCTCGAGCGGCTGCGCTATCTCGCCGATGTCCTTCCCGCGAACGTGACGACGCTGATGTCGAACCCGGCGAACATACGCGAAGAGATCTCCAAGGCCGACCTCGTCATCGGCGCCGTGCTGATCCCCGGCGCGAAGGCTCCGAAGCTCGTCACCCGCAGGATGCTCAAGCTGATGAAGCAGGGCTCAGTGATCGTCGACGTGGCGGTCGACCAGGGCGGCTGCATCGAGACGATCAAGCCGACGACTCATTCGAATCCGATCTACGATGTCGACGGCGTCATTCACTACGCTGTTGCCAACATGCCGGGCGCCGTCTCGCGCACCTCGACCTACGCGCTGACCAACGCCACCTTCCCCTACGCACTCGATATCGCCAACAAGGGCTGGGAGAAGGCCGCCAAGGGCAACAATACGATCTGGACGGGCGTCAACATGCTCCGCGGAGAAGTGACCGACGCGGCCGTGGCGCATGCCTTCAGGATAAAGTACACGGCGCTCGAAGAGATCATATAGAGCTGTCATTCAGGAGACGGTGGAACAGGACGAAGCAGGATGATCAAGGGCCCGGTGCGCGTCATAACGGCCGGGCCCTTTGAGTAGTATTTTATTTATTTTTTCGCTACCTCACCATCAGGCCGACCATCTCGGAGACGGCCTGCTCTATCCCGACAAAGACCGCCCGCGAGATGATGCTGTGCCCGATGTTCAACTCCTCGATCTCGGGGATAAGCACGATCAGGTGTACGTTGTGATAGGTGAGCCCGTGCCCGGCGTGCACGTGGAGCCTGTACTTCTTTCCCGCCGCCGCCGCGTCCTGGACGGCGCGCAGAGTATCTCCCGGACCCCGCCTCGACGTGTTGGCGTATTCGCCCGTATGTATCTCGATCGCGTCGAACCCGAGCTTCGCCGCCGCCTTTATCTGCGCCTGGTCGGGCCCTATGAACGCGGCGGTCCTGATGCCGCCGTCCTTCAGGGTCTTCACCGTCGCAGCGTATTTCTCGCCCTCCCTCAGCAGGTTGAGGCCTCCCTCGGTCGTGACCTCCTCGCGATTCTCCGGCACGAGCGTGACCGAGTCGGGGCTCATCGCCAGTGCGATCTCCTGCATCGCCGGCGTCGCTGCCATCTCGAGGTTGACCATCGTCTGCGCCATCTCGCAGATCAGCCTCGCGTCGCGGTTCTGTATGTGCCGCCTGTCCTCTCTCAGGTGAAAGGTCACCTGGTCGGCCCCTCCCATCTCGGCGAGCATCGCCGCGGTAACGGGATCGGGCTCGGTCGTCTTTCTCGCCTCCCTCAGGGTGGCGACATGATCGATGTTGACTCCCAGCCTCAGCCTGTTCACTCCTGACCTCCCTTTTTATCGCGGGGACGCATCAGCTCCCCATCATATCCGAAAGCCTTATTATCCTTACTCCTTCTCTCTCCGCCTCTTCGGCGAGCCACCGGAGATGATCGGCGTTCCCCCTCCGTACATGCATTATAGCCGTAACCTTTCCCCTGCGCGAGGCGATTGATATGATCTTCCGCATATTCTCCCTGACGTCCTCCCCCCTGTTGTCGAGGAAGAGATCGTTTCGCAGGGTCTTCACGCCCGCCTTCTCCGCCGCCTCGGCGGTCACCGACTTCGACGTCGTGTAGCTGTCGACGAAGAAGAGTCTCTTTCTGCGGCAGACCTTCATCACCGAGTTCATCACGCGCATGTCCGCCGTCGCCTTCGATCCCATGTGGTTGTTCATGCCTATCACGCCGGGCGTCGACTCGAGCGCCTTCTCGACTATCTTCTCTATCTCCCGGCCGCTCATCTCCGTTCTCACGAGGGGGATGTCGCCCTGGTCGCTGCCGTCCTTCTCAGGCTCCATCGGCAGGTGGCAGATCACTTCCTTGCCCGCCTCCCTCGCCTGCCGGCAGATCTTCTCCGAATGCTTCAGCCCCGGTATTACCGAGACGGTGAACGGCACCTCGAGCGCGAGGAATTCCCTGACGAGCCTGTTGTTGAAATATCCGAAGTCATCGACTATCACGGCGATGACGGGACCGGTCGGCCCGCTCTTCTCCCTCGAAGTCTTCCTGCCGATCCTGAATACGCATCTGTGGGTAACGGTGCGCCGCGTTCCTATCTCCATCTCGATGAGGCGGCCGCCCTGTTTCTCGACGCACTTGCGCACGCGTCCGCCGCTCCCGCCGAGGGCCCTGTCGATTGCGACGTTGAGCTGCAGGAGCGAGCGTTCGGCTGGCAGTTCACCCTTGATGCGGGCTACAGGGCCCGGCTGCCCCGGATCGTCTTCGGTCGAGAGGGCTATCGCCGCTGCGGGCATTCCCGCCTCCGCCGCTCCCTTCACTATCAGCTCGCCGAGGCCGGACTGGATCTCGGCGTAGTATCTGTCGAATCCGAGATCGAGGATGAGGATCCTTCCGCGGGGCGTGTCGGCATACTTGACCATCGCGAAAAAGACGATAGCCGCGGCGGCGAGCACGAGCGCCAGCCGCCCGAGCCCGGCTCCGGCGCGTTTTTTCCTCCTGGTCGTTTTCTTTTTCGCCCTTCTGCCAGCCATGTCGCCCCGGGATGCTCCTGTTAAGATGATAGATGAATTGAAAAACCTGTCGCAGAAAAAATAATCAGCCTCAGCCGTCAGTATCGTACATCGCGCGCAGTACCCACTTGGTCGAGTCGGCCTCATCAGGTGAGACTATGACCGACATGAAGGTCTTGCCGACAGGGCTCTGGTAGATCGTCGCCTCGTCCCCGAACCGTGCCCTGATGAAATACTGCCGCTTTGTCACGTAGCAGTTCTCGCACGGCTCTTCCTCGAGCTCCGGGTACGCGTCCCACGACCCCACTTCCGGGGTAATGGTGAGCTCGAGAAGCGATTCGAATTCAAATATCCCTTCGGTCGCCCTGATATCCTCAGTTCTCATCATTATCGGGATCCCGCCAGGCGGAACGTCGTCCGCGTGAAGCCCGAAGAAATACTTCGAGTGGAGAAGGGCGTTATATTTCGAGATCGATTCGCCGATCTTTGGATTCTCGAAACAGAGGACGAACGTCTCGACGACATCGTCGCGTGCCGTCATGTCGGGCCAGTCGACGGGCGGCTCCTCGTAAGGGGGTTCGCTATTGACAGAATCCTCGCCGCACGACGCCAGCAGCATGATCGCCGCGGCGATCAGCGGCATTATCGATGATTTTCCCTGCAAGATCTCCCTCCCTGCGGATCCCTGATAACTGACCGGCGTATCGTAACAGAAATCCGGCGCGGATTCAATCGCCCGCGGCGGGCCGCACCATAAAAAAAGCCCCCTGCGCTGCAGGGGGCTTGTGTCAGCCGTTTTTGCCGATCCGTCATTGGACGACACAGAGGTCGTACATCGCCCTCAGCACCCACTTGGTCGGGTCGGCCTCATCAGGTGAGACTATGACCATCACCTCGGCTTTGCCGACGGGGCTCTGGAAGATCTTCGTCTCGTCATCGAACTGAGCCCTGATGAAATACGATGGTTGCGTCGCCCGGCAGTCTTCGCAGGGCTCTCCACCGATCTCCGTGTAATCGTACCATGACCCTATTTCAGGCTCGATGTTGAGCTCGAGCATCGTTTGGGCATCGAATATCCTCTCGGTCGACCCGATATCCTGCGCCCTCGTCATTATCGGGGACTCGCCCGGATCAACGTCTCCATCGGCAAACCCGAAAAAGTAATCGGAATGGAGAAGGGCGTTATACTTCGATACCGCATCTGTATCCTTGGGATACTTGTAACAGAGAAGGATCGTCTTTATGACATCGTCCTCACTGGTCATGTCCGGCCAGTCGATCTCGACCGGCGGCGGGATGACGGGGTCTTCCTTGGGGTCGAATATACATGCCGGCGACGCGAGGAGCGCCGTGATCAGCAACAGGGGTAGGGCTGCTTTGGCTACACTTCTACGCATATGCATACCTCCAGTTGTAAAATACTAGCACATTCCGTCCACTTATGCAAGCCCGGCGTCCGCCTTGCGGTATAACTCATAAACATCCCTTTTCTTAGCCGGCTGCCCTGAAAGTTCCCCTCAGGTTGCCGGACGTGGGGTAACTGTCTATTACATCGACATCTTCCCATTTCACGAGTACCCAGCCCGAGGTCCCCTCCTCGAGAAAAAACCTCGCCGTGCCGGAATATACCTCCGGGTCCGAGCCGTCGCCGTAGTCGAGGGTCCATCTGTACGGGCCCTCGAACTCTGCCCATCCGATCTGGATGTCCTCCTTGGGGAAGTTGCCGTCCTCATCTCCGTACGTCGCCACCCGCTCCCCCTGGTAGTCGCCCTTGATCCTCGTCAGGACATCCATCTCCACCCCCTTCGTCCAGTCGTCGAAGGTGCCTCCGGGGAACTGGAGCCTGTCCTGTTCCCTCGGGATAAAGGTGAACTCGTCGGCGAGGCTTCTCTCGTAGTTCGAGTTTCCCGAGGACGACATCCCCGTTACGAGATTGAGAAAGACGTCCTTGGGCGTCTTCGGGACGATCCAGTCCCCCTCGCCCTCGTCGAGCGGCGGCTGCGCCTCTCTCGGCTCGAAGAGGCACCCCCCCCAGACCAGAACGGCGGCCAGAATCAGTGCTGTTATCGCTGCTCTCTTCATAGTCAGCTCCTAGAATTTTATCTCCACGTTCAGGTCGATATCCCAGAACTCTCTTCTCTCCTTGGTGAGGTTGGGGCCGAATCTCCTGACCCACGCGATATTCAGGTCGAGCTTTCCCGATTTTGTCACCTCTGCCACCCTGCTGAATCCCAGCTTCATCTCGCCGGAGCTGTAATACCTCGTGTTGATGATCCCTTTTGTGCCGTCCCGCAATCCGAGCTGGTTGCTCTCCTGGAATCTGTAGTTCGAGTATGTGAAGAGGGTGAAATCATTCACGGGCATATATTCGTACCTGACGGCCAACCTGTGCTCGAAGCTCTCGTTCGTCCTCCCGTAGAGCCTCTCGCTGCCATCGGGCGGGCGGAGGTAGCTGCCCGTGTCGATGAACTGGTACCTGTGCCTGATGCCGAGACGCGACCCGAAGAACTTGAACTTAGCGTTGGTACTCATGATCATCGTGCGGTCGAGATAGTTCTCGTTCTCCCTGAAGGCGAAGTCCGTGAACTCCATCTTGATCTCGTAGTCCTGCCCTATCTCGAACCAGTTCGTCGGCCTCAGCAGGAATCTCGGCACCACCCAGTACGTGTAATCCGTGCGGTTGTCGTCGGAGAGCGACGCGTCGATGTTGATCGTCTCGTACTGCTTGTAGGTGAATTTCACTCCGGCCCTTATTTTGAGCGGCAGGCCGGCGTCGAGGTCGGCGAGGAAGGAATAGTAGAGGTAATCGGCATCGCGCGGGTTCGCGTCCTTCTTGCGGTAATACCTCTGCTTCAGCGATCCGGACCCACGCAGTGAGACCTTAAGCGAATCGGTTATGTCCTGGACCAGCGAGACTTTGATGCCGCGCTCCGTTTCGAGATAGCTCGAGAGGGAGACGGGGCCGTAGTCGACGTCGTTTTCCTTCCTGTCGATCTCGAAATCGGCCCGGCCCGTGCCGGAGTACCTGTAAGCCGCCTTGCCCTTGATCCTTTTCAGCTCGGTCTCCTTCGAGAGCCTTTCATCCACGATGTTCTGCTGGTCGTAATAATCCCGGAGAAAATCGAAATCGAGCGTGAGATAGCTGACCGGCTGGATCCTCGACTTGACGGTGATCTTCTCCTTCTTCCTGCTCGACCTTTCTATCCTGGCAAGATCGGGATTCTCAATTACCTCGAGCGAGTTTCCGCGGGGAGGGTTTACCTTCCTGACGACGCCTATCGTCCTCTGGTAGTCGATGTTGAGGATCTTCTGATCCCCCGAGCCGTATTTCACTTTTGCCGTTATCGTGTCCATGTCGCTGGGCATGTTCTCGAATTTGCGTCCGCTCACGTCGCTGTCCTCGGTCTTGCGCCAGACGCCGTATCCCCCGCTGACATCGAGGTCCGGGCCTATCCCGTACAGGATATATCCGCTGGCGTTGGCCTGAAAGTTGTTGTCGTACTTGAAATCGTTCTGTCCTCCCCCGGCTCTTCCCATCAGGGCAAAGCGTGACCTCTTCGCCCGTAACTCGGGGCGGTCCCACGTGACCCCCGCATTGAGGAACTTGTTCTGAATCACCATATCGCCTCCCGAGCGCGCGAGGCCGACCGCCTTCTGCCGGAGGTAGTCCTGCCCGACGGCGAGATTGATGTTGTAGAGGTTCGGGACGATCTTGAACAAGGTATTGTTGAACCTCTCGTTTATGTCAGACATGTCCCTGCCGCGATAATTTCTCTTCGAGATCCTGATTTCGCTCGAGCCGCGCCATCCCCCTCCTGGTTCGAATGACAGCGATATGCCCGTTCCGCGGTTGTATGAGCTCTCGTTCGCCACATACTCGATCCTCCATACCGGCAGGAGCCAGGCAACCTTCGTCGAATCGCTCTCTGCAGCCTGCTCGCCGCCTTGCCCCTGCGATGCGCTGTCGGCCATCAGGCCCGACGTCCCTCCGGTGGTATCAGCCTCCTGCACGCCGGTGGAATCTGCCGCCCCGGCGAGCGCCGGCGGCGGCGCCAGGAGGACGGCCGCCAGGAGCAGGAACGATATGCGGGCGGTTTTCTTCATCGATCGTCTTCGCAGCCTTCCGCGGCGGCGTAAAGCGCGAACCAATCCTCCAGGCCGAGCTCTTCGGGCCTGCGGCCGACGTCGACCCCGGAGAGCTTCTCCAGCTCCGCCGGTTTCGGCATCCCGGGGATGGCCTTGAGGGCGTTCGCGAGCTTCTTTCTCCTCTGCGAAAACGCCGATTTCAGAAATGAGAGGAAGCCCTCATAGTCGCCGGGGGCGTTTTCACGTCTCACTGGAGTAAAAACAAGGACAACACTGTCCACTTTCGGCTTCGGTCGAAACGAGCCGGGCTTGAGCGTCATCACCTTTTTTACGACGAGATACGACTGGAGATAGACCGGCAGGATCCCGCTGTTGCGGCTCCCGGGGGCGGCGAGCACCCTCTCGCCGACCTCTTTCTGTACCATTATCACCGCCCTGCGGCATCTCTCGAGGGACGGCAGGCCGAGCAGTATGGTGCTCGTTAGCAGGTACGGGATATTGCCCGCCAGGGCGTATCCATCCCATCCCCTGCGGGCCGCCTCGGCGTCGAGATCTACCTTGCGGATGTCGGCGAGGACGATCTCGGCGTTGTCGAGCCCCTCGAGCCGTCCGGCGGCCTCCTCCGCCAGCGCCTCGTCGATCTCGAATGCCGCAATTTGCGTGCCGCCGACTGCCATCGGGACGGTAAGGGCCCCTTTCCCGGGACCTATTTCGAATACAGGGAGCCCGTCACCGGCCAGAACTGCCGAGATTATCCCCTTTATCGCCCCGCCGGAGACGAGAAAGTTCTGCCCGAGGCTTTTTTTTGCCGGCCGCCTTTCGTTCTTCATAATCATGACACGGCAGGGGAGACCAGATGATATTTCCTTGTTCTGAATCGTGCGCCCCGGATAGATTCCACAAGCTCCCGGGTCGCCTCTATATCGACCTCAGGGTAGTCGAGGGCCGACACGGTGCATTCCATCTCCGAGGAGGCGGCCCTTCCGATGAAATCGACGACCGCCGCGAAGGCCTTCTCCCCGGCGTCGGGCCTGCATACCATAACGTATGTCCCGGCATCGGGGGCGTTGAGGCTGATCGATATCCTCTCGAAGAGCTCGGCCAGCTCGGGCACTATGTCCCGCCTGTTTATCATGTTGCCCTGCCCGTTCGTGTTGAGGCGCATCGGCAGGCCATACGATCTGAGTTCCCGTGCTGCCGCTGCAAGATCCTTCATGCGCGCCGTCGGCTCCCCGTACCCGCAGAAGACGATTTCTTCGTAATCCCCGTCGGCAATAACCTCGTTCGCCGCAGCGACCATCTCCTCGACGGTCGGATCGATGATAAGGCTGAGATTGTATCCGTAGAGATAGTTGTCCGTCCTGAGCCGTGAGCAGAAGACGCAGTCGTTGGTACAGCTTGCCGTGACGTTTATGTAGACGCTCCTCTTGAGCCCATAGGCGATCGAGAGGGGGAAATCCTCCTCGCCGTGGAGCAGGCGCCTGTAATTCGTCTCAGAGGCCCTCTCGATGTCCTCCACGCTTACGCCGCGCAGCTCGGCCATCTTCCCGGCGACGATGCGGACATAGGCTGGTTCGTTGCGCTTGCCGCGGTACGGCTCGGGCGGCAGGTAGGGGCTGTCTGTCTCGAGCACAAAAGAGCTGGAGGGAAGCCTGATCGCCACCTCGGGCAGTTTTGAGTTTTTATACGTCAGGGGGCCGCCGATGCCGATGAGAAAACCGAGGCCGAGAACGACCTCCGCTTCACGCTCGCCTCCGGAGAAGGCGTGGAAGATCCCGCCCACTTCCGGCGCACCCTCCTCGTGGAGGATCCTGATGACGTCGTCGAAGGCGTCGCGGCAGTGAACCACGATCGGCTTGCCGAAATAGAGGGCGATACCGATCTGCCTCCTGAACACCTCCCTCTGCTTCTCCCGCGGCGAGATATCCCTGTAGTAATCGAGCCCGATCTCGCCGACGGCCAGGACCTTGCGGCGCATGAGAAGCTGCTTGAGTTTCTCCTCGAGCGCCTCGTCCCAGTCGGATGCGTTGTGCGGGTGTATCCCGAGCGCCGCCCAGACCGATCCGTGCTCGTCGGCAAGCCTCAGTGTTGAATCTATGGTAGATCTGTCGTATCCCACGTTGAGGATCTCGCCGACGCCGGCCTCGAGCGCGCGGGATATCGTTTCCCGGCGGTCGCCGTCGAACTGCTCCATGTCGAGATGCGCGTGGGTGTCTATAAGCATCGGGGATCAGTCCTTGAATATCTCTTCCGGTTTCTCCTGGATCCGCGGGAAGAGCGGATCCGGGGCGGACAGCCCTTCGGCTCCCGATTCGGAAGGGGGAAGTTCGTCAAGAGAGGGATCCCCGGCGCCGAGCCGACCGAGCATCGCGCTCATCTTTTCGGGCATGAAGGGAAAGAGGACGGAGCCGGCCGTGCGCAGTACGGCGAGCAGCTCTCTGAAGACCGCTTCGAGCTCATCGCGTTTCGTCTCGTCCTTCGCCAGGGTCCAGGGGGCCTTTTCCTCGATGAAGCGGTTGGCCGCCTGTATCGAGGGCCAGAAGGCTCCGAGCGCCCTGGAGAACTCCATCCGTTCCATGTGCTCCCTGTAGCCGGCGACCGCGTCGGAGAGGACGCCGTGCAGACCGCATCCGCCGTCGAACGGTGCCGGCGTCACGCTGCCGCCGAGATATTTCGAGATCATCGCCAGCGTCCGGCTGAAGAGATTGCCCAGCTCGTTGGCCAGGTCGGCGTTATACCTGCCGACGAGGCTCTGCGTCGATATATCCCCGTCCTTGTCGAAGGGGACCTCGCGGAGGAGGAGATACCTCAGGCCGTCGGCTCCGAAGACGCCGGCCATCTTCTCAGGATCGAGGATGTTTCCACGCGACTTGCTCATCTTTTCGCCCGCGAGCGAGAGGAATCCGTGGGCGAAGACGCTCCTCGCCGGCTCCATGCCCGCCGCCATCAGCATCGACGGCCAGATGACACAGTGAAACCTCGTGATGTCCTTGCCGATGACGTGCACATCGGCCGGCCAGTATTTCTCGAAGAGCTCCGATTCCTCGCCGCCGAACCCGAGGGCCGAGATGTAGTTCGTCAGGGCGTCGAACCACACGTATATGGCGTGCCCTTTGTCTATCGGCAGGGGGATGCCCCATTCGACACCGGCCCTCGAGATCGAGACGTCATGGAGACCGCCCTTTATCACGTTGACTATCTCGTTCTCGCGCGTCTTCGGTCTGATGAACCCGGGATTATTCTCTATGTGCTCGAGCAGCCGGCCCTCGAACTTCGAGAGTGCGAAGAAGTAGTTCTCTTCGCTGATCTTCTTCGGCTCCTGCCTGTGTCTCGGGCAGAGGCCGTCCTCGAGGTCCTTCTCGACGATGAATTCCTCGCACGATTCGCAGTAGAGCCCCTCGTATTTCCCCTTGTAGATATACCCGTTTCTCTCGATCCGCGCGAAGAGCTCTGTGACCGCCCTGACATGCCTCTCCTCGGTCGTTTGTATGAAATCGTCGTACGATATGTTCAGAGCCTTCCAGGCTCCGGTGAAGACGTCAGCCATCTCCCTGCAATAGTCGAGGGGATCCATCTCCCGGCGGGCCGCCTCACGCTCGACGTTAATCGAGTGCTCGTCGTTGCCCATCAGGAAGTACGTGTCGTAGCCGCAGAGCCTCTTGTAGCGGGCCATACAGTCGGCGCCGATCTTCTCGTACGCCGTGCCGAGGTGGGGCTTCTGGTTCACATAATCGATGGCCGTGGTTATGTAGAAGGTCTTCTCCATCTTATCAGTTTTTTCTGTTTCTCCCGCGGCCCCCACGCCGTCCCCTGCCGCCGCCTTCCGGTTCCCCGGACGGCCTTCTCCCGGGGCTGTCTCCCCTGTCGCGGGTGGCGTCGTTCTTCTTCCCGGGAGAGTCCTCCAGGCCGCTCCCGGAGGGCCTTCCCTGCATTTTCCTGACGCTCTTTTCGAGCTCCTCCTTGAGCTCTTCGACGAGAACCTCGATCGTGTTGCCGTCCTCGTCGCTGAGGATCACCGAGGCTTTGAATAAGTCGACCTTCTCGAGGCGGTGCCTGCCCCCGAAGCAGTTCACCTTGCTGCCGACCTTCGGGATGTCTCTAAACAGTTCCTTGTAGTCTGAGAGTTCGTAGGCGAGGCAGCACATAAGCCTGCCGCAGGCCCCGGAGATCTTCGAGGGGGTGAGAGGCAGGTTCTGGTCCTTGGCCATCTTCAGCGTGACCGGCTCGAAATCCCTCAGCCATGAGGAGCAGCACAAATTGCGGCCGCACATCCCCATCCCGTCGAACCTGCGCGCCTCGTCGCGAACGCCGATCTGCCTCAGGTCGATCCTCGTCCTGAACACCCCGGCCAGGTCCTTGACCAGTTCCCTGAAGTCGATCCTGCCGTCGGCCGTGAAGTAGAAGGTGATCTTGTTGCCGTCGAACTGGTACTCGACATCGACGAGCTTGATCTGCAGGTCGTGCTCGGCGGCCTTCTGCTGGCATGTCTTAAGCGCCTCGAGCTCCTTCTCCCGTCTCTCCTCCATTGTCTCGATGTCGTGCTCGGTGGCGTGGCGGAGGATCTCCTTCGCGTTAGAATCGACGTCCTTCGGGCTGACCCGGGAGATCGAGACGATCATCCCCATGTCTTCACCGCGGTCTGCCTGTACGACGCAGTAGTTCCCCGTATGGAGGTAGAGCGACCTCGAGTTGGCGTAGAGCTCCTTGCGCTGTCCCTTAAACTGAACTTCGACCAGTTCCACCGTTGTATTCCTCTTCTTGTGCGGCGCGGCCTCCGCGAGGCCCGTTCCGCTGTTAACTACAGGGCTTTTCGTCGCTTAAGCGGTGAATTCAATCTAATACCACTTGCCGGCCAAATCAAGGAGGAGTTGAGCGAGGGTCAGCTCGATATCGGCGTTTCTGCCGAGGCTTCGGGAGGCGGCCGAGATCTTCCCGATATCGACCGGGATGTCTCTCGAGGAGGCCGCTGAGACCGCTTCTGGCGCTATCCCCGCCTCCACGCCTCTCAGGAGGTTCCTCATGACAGCCGTCATCTCGGCGAGCAGCTCTGCCACTTCCTCTCTCGTGTAATTATGCGCCGCGGCCTCCGCCTCGGCGGGGAGCTGCCTCGCCTTTCCCTCCAGCACGAGTCCTATAATGTTTGCGGCGTCCTTCCTCATCCCGAGAAACCTCTCATCGAGCAGGCGAACCGCCCGCTGGAGGTTGCCGCCCGCGATCGCGGCGATCCTTTCCGCCTCGCCACTCTCGACCGACAGGAAAGTCCGGAGGGCTTCCGCCGTGACGGCGTCGGGCAGCGGATCGAACCTGATCTCGCTGCACCTCGAGACGATCGTCGGGAGGAGGAGGTCGGTCCTTGCGGTCACGAGGACTATGACGGAAGAGGCCGGAGGCTCCTCGAGCACCTTCAGGAAGGCGTTCTGGGCCTCCATCGTGGCCAGATTGGCCTCCATGACGGCCACTACCGAGCGGGGGCCTGAGAAGGGCCGCCTCGATATCTTCTCCATTACCGCCCTGATCTGCCCTATCCCGATCGACCTCGCGCGCGCTCCGAACTCGCCGCGCGCGAGGAAATCCTCGCGTCTCGATTCGATTATGACCGGAATGCTCTTCTCCCTGTCTGCCGACGGTACGGGATAGACCGGGTACACGTCGGGATGCTCGAGCGTGGAGATGCTCCTGCAAGGGGGGCATTCCCCACAGGCTGCGCTCCCCTCGCATTCGAGCAGGGCGGCGAGACGCATCGCAGCAAGCTCTTTGCCGGACCCTTCCGGCCCTGTGAAGAGGAGCGACGCAGGGAGGGTGCCGGTGGAGATCATCCTCTCCAGCATGGAAAAGACCCTCGGCTGTCCCTTCGCGACGAGATTCGCTGCGGCCATGATGTCTATTACATTCTCTCCCGGTATACCCTTCTACCTGGCGAGCCAGTCGCCCGGATCGAGGGCCTTCTTTGATTTTCTTATCTCGAAATGTATCGTTCCGCCCGAACCGGCCGCGTCGTCCCCCACCTCCGCTATCACGTTCCCCTTCTCGACCTGCGAGGACTGCGCGACGAAGATCACCGACGCATGGGCATACAGCGAATAATATCCGCCGCCGTGATTCACTATTATGCAGTTTCCGTATCCGGGCATCTCCCCGGCATACTCGACGCGGCCCCTCGCCACGGCGCGCACCGGCTCGCCGGTCCTTGTGCTGATGTCGATGCCCGTGTTGAAGGTGACCGTCCCGTACTCGGGGTGCCTGAACCTGCCGAATTTCCTCGTGACGTCTCCGTCGACAGGATTCGGGAGCCTTCCCCTGAGGGAGGGGAAATCCTTCTCGCCGTAGTCGCCCCACTCCCGGGAGCGGGCCAGGCGCGACTTCTCAAGATCGGATATCAGATCCTGCAGCTTTCTCTCGCGCTCCTCGAGCTCTTCGGCCCTCTTCCGGTGCCGCTGCTTGCTCGTCCCCAGCTCGGCAAGGGTCTGCCTGCGCTTCGTCTCGTTCACGTCGAGTTTGCGGAGCTCCGACTCCTTTTCGTTCCTCGACGCGGACACTTCCTGCAGCAGCTCGGTCAGCTCGGCCTCCTGTATCTCGATCCCCGCCTTGCGTTCCCTCACGTCGGCGATCATCGCGGCGTCCCCCTCCGCTATGAGCGAGAGGAACTTGTACCGCTGCAGCAGGTCGGGGAAATCCTCCGCGGCGAGGAGCTCCTGCCATACGTGCCTCGATCCGTTCTTGTAGATCTTCCTGAGCCGCCCGGAGAAGATCTCAAGCCTGTGCCTGTATACGATCTCGCCCGTCTCGAGGTCCGAGCGAAGCGCCCCGACCTGCTCTTCGAGCATCGATTCCTTGTCCTCGAGCCCCGAGAGGAGACGCTTCATCAGCTTCTCCTCCCTCTTGAGCTTCGATATATACTCACTGACGTCCTGCTCCTGCTCCTCGATCTCCGATATCTTCTTTCTCTGCTCGCTGATCTGGCGGCGCAGTTTCTGCAACTCGTTCTCCTTGCCGCTGATCTTCTCTTCGAGATCCCTGTCCTGCCCCGTCGCGGGGCCGGCGACCAGCACGGCCAGAGCGATTACCGATATGAGCAGTCTGGCCGTCATGACCGAATCCGCCTGTCAGAGCTTGAGAAAGCGGCGCATCGCGGAGAAGCTTCCGAGAGCGCCGAGTATCGCGCAGAAGACGACGAAGCCTGCGAGCGCGTCGCGCCTCATGAAGACGAGCCCGGGAAGATATCTCGAAGAGAAGGTGTAGATCGCCGTCAGGAGCACGATGGCGAGAAGCGATGCCGCGATCCCCTGAAGGGCCCCTTCCAGGATAAACGGGATACGGATGAACGCATTGGTCGCGCCGACGAGCTTCATCACGTCGATCGTCGTACGCCTTTGGAGCACGGTCAGCCGCACCGTATTGTATATGACGAATATCACCGAGAGGAAAATGATCAGGCCGAGGGCCAGATCGATGATGTAGATGCCCTTCGCCAGGCGCTCACCCCTCTCGAACCATTTCTTGCCGAAGCGGACCTCCTCGACCCCCTCCCACTTCTCCGTCTCCGCCGCGATCGACGCGAGGAATTCGCTCGTTATGTATCCCCGCTTCGGCTTTACCCTGAAGGCGTCGGGGAGCGGGTTCTCCACGAGCTCGTCGAGAAGGTCGCTCTCCTCGCCGAGTGTCTCCCTGAACTCGGTCAGCGCCTCGTCCTTCGATATGAACGAGACTTCATCTATGCCGCGCAGCCCCATCAGCTTCAGTTGGATCTTCTGCGTGACCTCCCGCTCCAGGCCGTCCTCGAGGTAGACGAAGAGCCTCATCTCTTCGCTCGTCTTGTCTATCAGGCTGGCCAGGTTCAGCGTTACCATCAGGAAAACGATGAGGATCAGCAGGGAGAGGCCCATGATGATCACCGCGATCGCGTTCGCGCCTTTCCTCCTGCCGAGGTTGATCATCATCTCGTCGATCATATATCTTGCCGTGCGGAGATTCATTCCTTCTCCTCGTCCCCTATATCGTGATCGGACAGCTGCTCGGCCCTGCGGGAGACACTCGACTCCTCCATCCTGTCGCGGACGTCGCCGACGAAGATCATCTCACGGTCGCGGGCGATCCGCCCGTTCTCGAGATATATGATCCTCTGGCCGAAGCTCTGCACCATCTCGATATCGTGCGTCGCCATAAGCACAGCGGTGCCGCCGGCGTTGATCTTGAACAGGAGCTCGAGAACGTTCCTCGTCGCCACGGCGTCGAGGTTTCCCGTCGGCTCGTCGGCGAGGAGGATCGACGGCCTGTTCGCGACCGCCCTCGCGATCGCGACCCTCTGCTGCTCCCCGCCCGAGAGGGTCCGCGGGAAGTCGTGCCGCTTGTGATAGAGACCGACATATGTGAGTATCTTGGTAACTCTCTGCTTTATCTCGCTCATCTGCGTGCCGGTGACCTTCATCGCCAGGGCGATGTTCTCGAAGACGGTCCTGTCCTCTATCAGCCGGAAATCCTGGAAGACGATGCCGATCATCCTGCGGAGCCCGGGGATCGTTTTGCGCGTCACGCGCGTCGAAACATAGGGGCCGACGACGATCTGGCCCGAGTCGGGCCTGTCGTCCATGTACATCATCCTCAGCAGCGTGCTCTTCCCCGCGCCGCTCGGGCCGACGAGGAAAACGAATTCGCCGTTGGTCACCTGCAGATTTATTTCGGTAAGCGAGAAATGCCTGCCGAGGTCCTTCGAGAGGTGGTAGATGCCCGCTATGATCCTCTGTTCCCGGGGGCTCATCCGGCCGCCTTCCTCCCGGGCACACGGGTACGGCAGCATCGCACCGCCAGCTCGAGCGCTGAGGCGAGGCTCCCGCTCTCCGCCTCGCCCCTGCCGGCGATATCGTACGCCGTGCCGTGGCAGACCGAGGTCCTGACGACGGGCAGGCCGATCGTCATGTTCACGCCACGGTCGAATCCCGACATCTTGAACGGGATCATCCCCTGGTCGTGGTAGAGGGCGACGAACGCATCGCACCCCCGTCTCTCGTGATGGTAGAAGAGCGTGTCGGCGGGGAAGGGCCCCCGCGCGTCTATCCCTTCCCGGACGAGCGCTGCGATCGCCGGAATGATCACATCACCCTCCTCGGCGCCCGTCACCCCGCCGTCTCCCCCGGGGGGATTGAGGGCGGCAATATCGATACGTGGGTTTTCTATGCCCCAGAGCTCCCTCAGCGCCGCGTCGGTGACCTTCACCCCCGTTATGAGTCTCTTCACCGTTACGGCGGCAGGCACGTCGGTGAGCGGGATGTCGCGGGTGAGTATCACTATCCGCATCTTGCCTGAGACCATTATCATCTGGCAGTCCGGCGCGCCGAGCAGCGCCGAGAGCATGTCGGTGTGCCCGATATAGCTGTACCCGGCAAGGCCCAGCGCCTCCTTCGAGATCGGCCCCGTCACGATACCCTCTACGGCGCCTCCGGCGGCGAGGGTCGCCGCCGTCTCGATCGCCTCGCCCGAGACCGCTCCGCCTGCGGCGCTCGGCCCTCCGGTAGGGACGTCTCTCCCCCCGCCGGTATCTATTATCACGGGGGAGCCTCCCGCCAGCGAATCGAGCAGGACGTCACCTGTCACCGACCCGCCCGTCCCGATCACCCGGGGCACGGGCGCTCCCGCCTTCCGCGCGGCGGCCGTCATGGCGTCTGCCGAGCCGATCAGCGCGATGTCCGCCCCGAAATCATCTCCCGAGGCGAGCAGGGCCGCCGTGATCTCGGGCCCTATGCCCGCCGGGTCGCCTGGCGTGAGCGCTATCGGTATCCGCCGCTGCTTCATCCCGTCCTCGTCTCCCTGACCACCCGGTAGAACCGGGGCGCGTCCTTTTTTGATATCTGCCCCTTCGGCATCTCGAGCAGCTCGACGACGAGAGAATTTCCCGTCCGCCTGATTTCTATAACGTCGCCCTCCGCCGCCTCGCGCGACGGCTTTACCACCGCGCCGTTGATCCTCACATTGCCCGTCTCGCACCCCTTCCGCGCGATGCTTCTCGTCTTCACGAGACAGAGCGCCTTGAGGAGCGAATCGATCCTCATCATCTCAGCCGCCCGTCCCGGCGTCATCGTCGCCGGCTTCCCTGTCGAGCTTTATATCGACGTAGTATATGCCCTTGAGCTCGTGGACATATTCCTGGAACTTCTCCATCCTCTTCTGCTGGGCGAGGAAATTCTCCAGCTCCAGTTTTATTTCCTGGTAAGTGTACGGGCGCGACGGATTCTTCTCCAGCACCATTATTATCCTGAAGCCGGCGTCTTCCTTGACGACCGGCGAGATCCCGCCGACATCGGTCTCCCTCAGTATCTCGAGGAGGTAGTCCGCCTTGCCGACGAGTGTCTCGAGGACGATCTCGTCCTCTATGACACCGCCTCTGTCCTTCGTCTTCTCGTCTGCGGAGTATTTCGCGGCGGCCTCTCCGAAGTCGAGGCCGTCAAGGATCTCCCGCCTGATCCCCTCGGCCTTTCCGGCCGCTTCCTCGACCTGCTCGTCATCGCTCTCGGCCTTGATAAGAATATGCCTCAGCTTCACCTGGTCTCCGCTGACATCCTCGAGTTTTATCAAGTGCCACCCGAACCTCGTCAGCACCGGAGGGCTTACCTCTCCGACGATGAGCTTGCGGGCTGCAGTCTCGAACGGCGGGCTGCCCAAGTCGCCGAGCTTCATGTATCCAAGGCTTCCCCCGTACTTCGCGCTCGGGTCCTCCGAGAACTCCTCGGCCACCTCGGCAAAATCCTTCCCCGCCCGTATCTCTGCCTCGACCGCCCTGATCCGCTCCAGCGAAGCGTTGCTCGCCGCATCCGCGACTCCGGGCATCACGACGATCTGCGCGAGCTTCATCGTCGCCGGCTTTTTACCCAGCTCGCTCTGGTGCTCCCTGTAGTACTGCCTCGCTTCGGTGTCGGTGACGGTGACGTCCCTGAACACCTCGCTCCTCAGGAGCCGATCGACGAGATATCTCGCCCTGATCTTTTC
Source organism: Candidatus Krumholzibacteriota bacterium (assembly GCA_030613345.1). GTDB lineage: Bacteria > Krumholzibacteriota > Krumholzibacteriia > Krumholzibacteriales > Krumholzibacteriaceae > JAUWCL01. The sequence continues at coordinate 809 of JAUWMD010000004.1, read as the reverse complement.
CTTCCACTGGGTGCGGAGCTGCTGGAGGGTCAGCCCTGCCTTCTCGAGCTCCCTCTCGAAGAGCTCGTCGCCGCCCGCGGCGCGGCGGCTCTCCTCGAGCGCCTTCTCGAGCTCTTCCTCGATCGCCCCGCCGGGGACCTCGATACCTGATTTGTCCGCGTGCACTGCGAGCAGCTGGTCGGCGACGAGTTGCTCGAGGATCTGCGTCCTCAGCTGCGCCTCCTGGTCGGACGGAAGGGACGTGACCTTGTTCTGCATCAGGTGCTGCCTGTACTCCATCTCGACCTCGCTCAGGAGGATCGCCCGGTCCTCGACCACGGCAATGACCCGGTCGATGATCTCGCCTTTTGGCTGCGCGGCGCCGGCGATCGGGACGAGCAGCGCAATAGCCGCGGCCGCCGTTAATATCCTGGTCCTCATGATCATCCTTCCGCTTCCATCGTCGAATCGGCCGCTGCGGTGTCGGCAGGTTCATCGGCCGGAGCAGTGTCCGCCGGAGCGATGCATTCCATATATTCGCCGCTGAAATATTCCACTTCGGCCCTCTCGCGAAGCCTGTCGATCAGCTCCCGGTACGCGGCGTCCCTCCTTCGCATCACCAGCCCGTTTAATATCCTCTCGCGGACGTCCGAAATCTACACCGACCTGCGCCTCGCGCATGCCGACGAGCTTTATTATATGAAAGCCGAACTCGGACTGGACGATTCCGCTGACCCCACCCGGCTTCATATCGAATATCACCGTCTCGAAAGCCGGTATCATGTTCCCCTTCGTCAGGTAGCCGAGATCCCCGCCGCGTCTCGCGACCG
>JAUWMD010000242.1 GCA_030613345.1 Candidatus Krumholzibacteriota bacterium | reverse complement strand
GAAGTGAAGATAGATCCCGCAAAGAAGTACTACAGCATACTGCTCGCCGGCCGCGAGGTGATCGGCGAGAAGGGAAAGGGAATGCTCAACGGGGAGAGCTACGCCACGCTCGAATTCAGCATCGCCGTGATTCCCGGGCGCTCGGGCACATTCGTCATCCCCGAGTTCATCGTTGCCTGCGAGTCGGGCACCGGCGTGAGGAGCCGCCGCGACTTCCTCACCGATTTCTTCGGTGACGACGTCCTTGGCAGGTGGAGAGGAAGCCTGCGCAAGTATGTCGTCCCGTCCAACGCGCTGAGCCTGAGCGTGAAAGCGCTGCCCGTAGAGGGCAGGCCCACCGGGTTCGCCGGGCACGTCGGGGAGTACAGGGTGTCGACATCCGCCGAGCCGGTAGAGGTTAACATCGGCGATCCGATAACGCTCAATGTGATCCTCGAAGGGCCCGATTATCTCGGCAGCGTCGACCTGCCGTCGCTCGCAGGCCAGGAGGAGCTGTCTGCGAACTTCAAGATCCCCGACGAGAGGGCCCCGGGGAGGATCGAGGGCAGGCGCAAGGTATTCACGCAGACGATCCGGGCGAAGAACGACCAGGTCGAGAGGATTCCGCCGATAAGCCTCGTCTATTTCGACACGGCGAAGGAGCGGTACTTGACCGCCGTATCGGATCCGATCCTCATCACGGTCAGAAAGACGAGGATCGTTACGGCCGGCGATGCCGAGGGGATAGACAGCGTCAACCGAGGGACGCCGCTCGAGAAGTGGAAGGCCGGCATCGCGTACAACTACGAGGGCCCCGAGGTGATCGAGGCGCAGGACTTCGGACTCGATTCGATCCTTTCCGAGACGAGGGTGAAGCTCATGCTCGTCGTACCGCCCCTTGCGTGGCTGCTCGTCCTCGGTGTCGTATCCGTCTCGAGGAAGAGATCGGCCGACCCGGACGCGGCGAAATCGCGGAGTGCTCTACGCAGACTGCGCGGCAGGCAGGCCGGTCTTTCAGCCGGCGACAGCGACGAGATCTTCTGCAGCGGAGTGATGGATTCGTTCAAGATCTATCTCGGCGACAAGCTGCGGATCGCGGGCAGGTCGCTGACCACAGATGAAATAGAAAGGCTCCTTTCGGAGCGCGGGATAGACCGCGAGCTTAAGGACGAGGTGAGGAGTCTGCTTTCGAGCTGCGAGTACGGCGCCTACGCCGGCGGATCGTCGCTGGAGGGCAGGGAAAGGCTCGTCTACAGGGCCAGGGAAATGGCCCGGAAACTGGACAGGACACTTTGACCGGCAGAACCGGCATAAGGATAACGCTGCTTGTTGCATCAGTAATGCTCGCCGCAGGGGCGGCGTCGCAGGAGATATCGTCCGCCTCGGTGACTGAGGAGCATCTTGTCTCCGCTGAAGAGGCTTTCGGCAGGGCGATCGAGCTTGACATGACCGATCCCGCGGCGGCCAGGGACTATTACAGGAAGGCGATACTCCACTACGAGCGTCTCGCAGCCTCCGGTGTGCGCAACGGAAAGCTCTACTACAATATCGGGAACTCCTGGTTCAGGCTCGACGATATGGGCCGGGCGATACTCAGCTACAAGCGATCGGTGCTTTACAACCCCGCCGATCCCAACCTCGAGCAAAATATCCAATTTGCGAGGAGCAGGCGGATCAACCGGATCGAGGCCCAGCAGCGCGACCGGATCTTCAAGACGCTTTTCTTCATTCACTACGACGTGCCGACTAGGGTGAGGTTCGGGATATTCCTCGGCGCCTTCGTGCTGCTGTGGAGCGCGGCAATCGTCGCCGTATTCCACAGGCGGGGCCGGGTAAGGACGCTGATCATATCGCTGACCGTCGTATGCATCGTATTTCTCGTATCGCTCATCTGGGAAAAGGCATCGCTGACGAGAAACCCGGCAGGCGTCGTCATAACCCCCGAGGTAGTTGCCAGGAAGGGCGATGCCGAGACTTACCAGCCGTCCTTCACCGCCCCGCTCTATTCGGGGACGGAGTTCGACCTGCTGGAGCGGCGTCCCGACTGGTGGTATATCGAACTGGAAGACGGGGCGAAGTGCTGGATCCCCGCATGGGGCGGCGAGCTTGTCCTTCAGGAATAGATACGTTATAGATCGGTCCGTTTCATCGAAAGGAATCGTATGATGACGAACAGAACCCGCATCGCGGCCTTGCTCGTTCTCGTCATGGCTCTTCCGCTATTCGCTTCAGGCACCAGTGCCGGTGAAAAGGGAGAGCTTGACAGGGGGCTGATTGCGGAGCTGCAGAGATCGTTCGACTCCGACGGGAGCGAACGGGCGCTGATGAACGCGATCGCCAACAACGATCTGAAGGACCTGGCGCTCGACAGGGAGATCATCAACAAACACGATGACATCTATACGTTCAAGGTGGAAGCCAAGGGTATCACCAACCAGAAGAGCACCGGGCGTTGCTGGCTCTTCGCCGGGTTCAACGTGATGCGCCCCGCAGTGATGAAAAAATACAACATCTCCGAGTTCGAGTTTTCCGAGAACCACCTCTTTTTCTGGGACAAGCTCGAGAAGGCGAATATGTTTCTCGAGACGATAATAGAAACAACCGACCGCGACATCGACGATCGTGAGCTCCAGGCGATACTGAAGCATCCCGTGCCCGATGGCGGCTGGTGGAATTACGTCGTGGCGCTTATTGAAAAATACGGCGCCGTTCCCAAGTCGGTCAGCACCGAGACGAAGCACAGCAGCGCCACCCGAAGGATGAACGGCATCCTGGGCGGGATGATGCGCCATGACGCGGCGGAACTCCGCGAGATGGCGGCCGCCGGCGTCTCCACAGGCGAACTCCGCACGGCGAAGAAAGAGATGCTTGTCGACGTATACAGGATACTGGCCCTTCACTTCGGCGAACCGACGGAGGAGTTTGTCTGGAGAGTGAAGAACAAGGACGACGAGATCATCGAGGAGAAGTTCACTCCGAAGTCGTTCTACAAAGACGCGGTGGGCGTTGACCTCCGCGAATACGTCACCGTGATGGACCATCCGGCCTGGGAATACGGGAAGTTCTATCGTCTGAATTTCTGTAGGAACTTCAGCAGCGAAGAAGATATGGGATTTTTAAATCTCGGCGCTGCCGAGATGAAGAAGCTTGCCGAGAGGGCTGTCCTCGACGGAGAGCCGGTCTGGTTCGCCGCCGACATCGGCAAGGAAAATAACGGCGAAGAGGGGATCCTCAAGGTCGGCATCTACGACTACGATGCCCTCCTCGGCCTCGACAGGGATCTTACGAAGAAAGAAATGGTCACCTACAGGCACGCCACGCCGAACCACGCGATGGTCTTCGTAGGCATAGACCGGAAGGACGACAAGCCGGTCAAGTGGCTCGTCGAGAACTCGTGGGGATCCACTAAGGGCGATAAGGGCTACTGGGCGATGTACGACGACTGGTTCGACAAGTATGTCTTCACCGTCATCGTGCACAGGCGCCACGTGCCGAAGAAGACCCTGAAGCTACTGGACACCGAGCCGGAAAGGATTCCCGCGTGGGACCCGATGCGCTCGGCGTTCGACAAGTAAAAATTGAATTCTTTACTTGCCCATCTGACCAGGGTTGGGTGTCTTGATAATCACGAATGTCGCGTTTGCCTGAGACTTGTTTAAATGTTCATCGGCGTCTTGAAAGCAACAGGTACAAGATCGCCTTTCTTTACGGTGATGTCCTTTGTCACTGTAACAAAGATTTTCTTCACTGCCCCTTCAACACCTCGACCAAAGGTATACCCACTGAACCAGAAGGGGGTTTGATTTCAAGGCAGGTCGCGATAGTCGCAGCGATATCGTATGGTGTAACGGGCCGCACAATCCGCTGGGCCGGTATCCCACGTCCAGCAAATAACAGCGGTACATATGTGTCATATGTCCAGGGTGAAGCATGGATAGCGGCAATCTTGGTGGTTGTTTCCA